>DNLQ01000082.1 GCA_003488415.1 Ruminococcus sp.
CATTGACCTTGTCGATGAAGTCTTTGAGGTTCTTCTGGGCTTGTCTCAGCTCGGCTTTGGCTTTTTTGATGTTGTCGGGATCGGTAACGCCGTTGACCTTTCGCTTCGCCCTGCGGACTGCTCTTTCGAGGGCTCGCTGCTTCTGTTCCAGCTTATAACGGCGCTCTGAGATGGTTCACAGGTCTTACTGCACATACCGCAGTTGCTGACCTGCACTGTATCGTAGCCGAGAGCCTTGTACTTTGCGCTCTCGCTTTCAGTGCTGCTCTGGCAGCCATGAAGGAGGGCCGGCTGTGCAATGTTCCTTCATTACTTCGTTATAACGGCTACGGCACAGGGCATCCTGCCATCAATAACATAAAACTCCGCATCACCGTATCCGGCATCCGTAAAGAACTTCCGGTAGGTGTCGTAGTCAAACTGCCGCTTGAAGTCCGCACCGGCGATACCGATAAGCTGTGCTGCAAGACTGGTCTTTCCGCCGGAGCTGTTGATATAAGTAGGTATGATGACCTTGCCGCCCGGCTTGCAGACTCTCAGAAGCTCCCTGACAGCTCCTTCCGGATCGTCAAGAAGATGTATCACGTTCCCTGCTACAACCTTGTCGAAGCGGCTGTCACGGCATTTCAGATGTGTAAGGTCTGCACGGCGGAAGCTGATGTTCCTGTACTTCCTGCACTTCTTCTCAGCCCGTACAAGCATCCCTGGCGACATATCTGCCGCCACAAGATACCTGCACACCGGTGCAATACACTCTGTTATAGCCCCTGTACCGCAGGCACACTCCAGCACCATATCAGTACCCTCTATCTCCTGTGCCACACGCTTTCCAAGCTCAGTGTAGCACTTTCCGTTGTATACTGTCTCAAAAAAATCGTAAAATCTTGATATACTGTCCCAGAACATATTTTCTCCTTACTTGTATTCCTTTGTGCCAAGCGCTCTTATGGAGTTGAGTATCAGCAGCATTGCTGTGCCGGAATCCGCAAATACCGCAAGCCACATATTCGGATGACCGATAAGTCCGAGCACAAGCACCAGTGCCTTTACTGCAAGCGCAAATATGATGTTCTCGTAGGCGATACGCATGGTCTTGTCGGAGATGCGCTTTGCACGGTACACCGACTCAGGCTCGCTGTTCATGAATACGACGTCCGCTGCCTCCAGTGCAAGATCTGATCCTGTCTGCATAGCTCCGCCCACATCAGCTCCTGCAAGCACAGGTCCGTCATTGATGCCGTCACCCACAAACATTACAGCTCCGTATTCCTCACGCAGCTTCTTCAGCTCCGTGAGCTTATCATCAGGCATCATGTCTCCGCTGACTCTCTTTATCCCAAGCTCTCTGCCCATTATCTCTGCATTGACGGTCTTGTCTCCGGTGAACATCGCCGTAACAACGCCAATTGAGTCAAGTCCCCTGACTGCGCTTCCGGCAGTCTCCTTTACAGTATCGGACACTGTTATGCGTCCCTCTGCCTTGCCGTCACGGGCTACATATACTATCGTGCCGTGAGGAAGCTCTTCATCCGGGAGACTTATCCCGTATTCGTCCATAAGTCTTCTGTTTCCGCAGAGTACGCTGTGTCCGTCAGACTCCGCAGCTATGCCACGTCCTGCAAGCTCCGTCACCTTCTCAGGCGCCGTGAGCTTCTTCTCGCAGGCTGATACTATGCTCTGTGCTACCGGGTGGGTTGAGGTCTGCTCGCAGGCTGCACACAGTTCCAGCAGCTCCAGCTCCGTCATAGTGCCATAGGATACGGACTCTGTTACCGAGAAAGTACCCTTTGTGAGAGTACCGGTCTTGTCAAAGGCTACTGCCCTGACCTTGCCCAGTGCCTCCATTGCATCGCCGCCCTTGAACAGTATTCCCAGCTTTGAGGCTGCTCCGATGCCGGAGAAGTACGCAAGCGGTACGCTGAGTACCAGGGCACAGGGACAGCTTATTACCAGAAATGTAAGTGCAGAGTACACCCACTTGCTCCAGTCGCCTGTGACCAGTGAACCGATGACTGCGGTCAGAAGCGCAATGGTGATAACGATAGGTGTGTACACTCTTGAAAAGCGTGTTATGAAACGGTCTATCTCAGGCTTTGCAGCAGAGGCGTCCTCTACAGCCTGGGCTATGCGTGATATCATGGACTCAGAGGCATTTGCCGTAGCCCTCATGGTGAATGTCTCAGAAGTGTTTATGCAGCCGGACATAACGGAATCCCCCTTGTCGGCTCTCACCGGAAGAGGCTCTCCTGTTACCGCTGAGGTGTCTATAAGTGCAGTCCCGGACTCAACAACGCCGTCTGCTGCAATACGCTCTCCGGCTTTGATGCGGAGTATGTCCCCTGCCCTTATCCCGTCGGAGCTGATACGTACAAACTCACCGTCACGGAGAACGTCCGCCTCCTCCACACGAAGCTCCGAAGCCTCGGTTATAGCCTTACGGCTCCTTGCTACGGCATAGTCCTCGAACAGCTCGCCTACCTTGAAGAACAGCATGACTCCGACTGCCTCAGCGTACTCCCCAAGAGCAAATGCTCCTAACGTTGCAACTGTCATAAGTGTATTTTCGTCGAAAAAGTTCTTAACCTTTATATTCTTTACCGTTGCCCTCAGCACCTTGCCTCCGAGTATCAGGTAGGATACAGCATACAGTATCACCGATACCCACTTTGTGTCCATTGTCCTTCCGGTAACAACAGCCGCAATGAACAACAGTACCCCTATGCAAAGCGGGACAAGCTCGCCTTTCAGACCTTCCCTGCCGTGAGTATGTTCGTGTTCATGCCCGTGTTCATGGTCACGCTCCAGGGGTACTATCTCCACATCCGGCTCTACAGAACGTGCAAGCTCGTTCATCAGCATCAGTGTATCTTCATCCATATTTCCGTTTATCGTCAGCTTTTTCAGAGGAAAATTCAGCACCGCGGAGCTTACACAGTTCATCCCCTCGATAAGCTCCCTGACCTTCTCGCC
>DNLQ01000249.1:0-604 GCA_003488415.1 Ruminococcus sp.
GCCCGTCCTCCGTTATCAAGGAGCTTGTGGAGAACTCTATCGACTCAGGAGCAAAACACATCACAGTTGAGATAAAGAACGGCGGAGCGACCTATATGCGTGTCAGCGATGACGGCTGCGGAATGTCATTTGACGACGTACCCAGAGCATTTCTCCGCCATGCCACAAGCAAGATAAACACCAGGGACGACCTTGACAGCATACTGACGCTGGGATTCCGTGGGGAGGCTCTGGCGTCCATATCTGCTGTCTCCAGGGTGGAGGTAATGACCAAGCAGCAGAACGAGACTTTCGGAACGCTGTACTCCATAGAGGGCAGCGAGGAGGTCTCCCACGAGAAGGGAGGCTGTCCGGACGGCACTACCATAATCATCCGTGACCTGTTCTATAACGTTCCTGCCCGTGCCAAGTTCCTGAAGAAGGACGTCACCGAAGCCAATGCCGTCAGCCAGATAGTGCAGAAGATAACTCTCTCCCACCCGGAGATCGCATTCAAGCTGATACGTGACAACCGCACGGAGTTCAACTCTGCGGGTGACGGGGAGCTGTACTCCGCAGTCTACGCCGTATACGGCAGGGACTTTGCCCGTGACCTTATCCCTGC
>DNLQ01000249.1:707-10863 GCA_003488415.1 Ruminococcus sp.
TCCCGTGCGAACCGTGCCTTCCAGCACTTCTTCGTCAACGGCAGATACGTCCGGTCAAGGCTCTGTTCAGCCGCACTGGAGAATGCCTACTCCAACATGATAATGACCGGAAAGTTCCCTGCCTGCGTGCTTATGATAGACCTTGCGCCGTCGGCTATGGACGTGAATATCCATCCATCGAAGGCAGAGGTGCGCTTCACCAGTGAAAAGACGGTATCGGATGCGGTATACTTCGCCGTGAAGAACGCCCTGATGAATGACGGACTTATCTATGAGTTTGAGCTGAAGCCTCCCCAGGACTGGACAAAGCCTGCCCCGGAGGAGGATAATTCCGTACAGCAGGAGTTCATGTTCACCCCTGTTGACAAGATACAGGAGACAGAATCGGCTGTGAAGGCTGCACTGTCAGCAGCTCCCGCACCGGTGATACCGGCAGCGGAGACAGCTCCTGCCGCAGATAAAGTGCCGGAAGCTCCGCCCGGTGTATCTGAGATAAAGTACGCTCCGGCGGCGGAGATAAGGCTCCCCGAGGCTGCTTCTGCCGATCCGGAGGAAGAAGCACCGGAGACTGTGAGCATAGAGGCATACAGCGGCTACAGTGAGGAGCCTTCCCGGGAGACAGTTCCTGCACCGGCAGCAGAGGGCTTCCGGTATCTCAGCAGCAAGTCCTTCACGCCCCGTCCTGCACCGGAGACAAGGCACCCGGAGAGTACAGCTCCGAAGCCGGAGGAAAAACCCTCCATACGTGTCATAGGAGAGGCGTTCGGACTGTATATCGTTGCCGAGGTGGGGGATAATGACCTTGTTATGATCGACAAGCACGCTGCCCATGAACGCATCATCTTCGAGAGGTTAAAGGCACGTAACTGCCGCCAGTACAGCCAGCGCCTGCTGACCGGTATAAGTGTGCTGCTGACGGCGGAGGAGTTCGCCGCTATGGAGAGCAATACCGAGCTGCTGGGGGATATGGGATTTGAGTTCGACTTCTCAAAGCGTCCCTGTATCGTGGCAACGGCAGTCCCCACCTTCATACCGGAATCTGAGATCGAGGACGTTATCGCAGAGGTGGCGGATAACCTGCGGCTCTGCGCCCACGATCCACAGTCCCGCCTGCTGGACGATATACTCCACACAGTCGCCTGCAAGTCGGCTATCAGGGGAAACGACAAGAACGATATACGGGAGCTGCAGTCCCTTGCGGAGCAGGTGTACTTCGACGAGCGCATCCGGCACTGTCCCCACGGCAGACCTGTGATGTTCACTATGAGCCGGTACAATATAGCACATCAGTTCAAGCGTACATAATACATGAAAGGAGAGAAGTATCACGCATTTCCACATAAGTTCAAAACTGAAGATAACTGCGGTATGCTTTGCCTTATCCTTTCTTCTGGTGATGTTTCTTTTTATAAAGAAGCCCCATATCGTAAAGAGCAGGAATAAGACTGTCAGAGCGGTAATGGTTTTCGCACTGGCTTTCGTTCCCGGAGTCCTGGCAGCGTCGGTGTGTGCCGGGACTATTACCGCCGCATACAACCGGTTCTTCAACAGTGATGATGTGATCTCTGCCGAGGAGCTGGAGGAGCCGGCGGAAGAGGATGAAGACGAGGAGGGACAGCGTAATGAGTGAACCCTTTGTGCTTGCTGTAGTAGGCCCTACAGCCTCCGGAAAGACCTGGCTCGGAGCGGAGCTTGCAAAGCGCTTTGACGGAGAGGTGGTATCGGCGGATTCCATGCAGATCTACAAGGACATGGACATAGCCTCCGCCAAGCCGACTGCTGAGGAGATGCAGGGGATACCCCATCACCTTATCGGATTCCTTGACCGCAGCGAGACCTTCTCCGCAGCGGATTACGTGAGACTTGCAGGGGAGGCTGTGAACGGCATACTCAGCCGGGGAAAGCTGCCGGTCATCGTGGGAGGCACCGGACTCTACATCGACTCCCTGCTCGGCAACGTCACCTTTCCAGCTATGAAGCCCGATCCGGAATACCGCCATCAGCTCACGGAGATCGCAGAAACTCAGGGAAACGCCGTACTGTACGATATGCTGGTCAGGGCAGATCCTGCGGCAGCGGAGTCCATACACATGAACAACGTGGTGAGGGTAGTGAGAGCGCTGGAGGTCATACATACATCCGGACGGCTTTTCAGCGAGCTGAAGGCGGAGAGCCGCCGTGAACCCTCCCCGTGGAGATCCCTGATACTCGGACTCAATACCTCCGACCGCAGCGTCCTCTATGAGCGGATCGACCGCCGTGTGGAAGAAATGGTGAGCCGGGGACTTGTGGAAGAAGCCCGTGAGATATGGCTCCGGGACAAGGCGGAAGGGGGATTCCGTACTGCTGCCAACGCCATCGGCTGCAAGGAGCTTTACCCGTACTTTGAAGGAGAGTCGTCCCTTGAGGAGTGTATCGCCAGGATACAGCAGGAATCCCGAAGATACGCCAAAAGACAGCTCACATGGTTCAGACGGAATGAATATATACACTGGATCATATTCGATAATTTTGGTCAAAAGAATGAAATTTTAGAAAAATCTGTAAAGGCTATGGAAATTTACAGAAATGTATGATATAATGTATTGTGTGTAATCTTACGCACTTAAAGGGATACATGGAGCGCAGAAGCTGCGGAAGCGGTAAAACGAAGGTCTTATCGCTTGAAAGTGCGGATAACATAATACTATAAGAAACAGAACGGAGAATGTTGTATGAACAAAGCGATCAATCTGCAGGACGTTTTCCTCAACCAGTGCCGCAAGGAAAAGATCCTTGTTACTATCATCCTTACAAACGGTTTCCAGTTCAAGGGAATGGTAAGAGGCTTTGACAGCTATGTCGCTATATTCGACTGCGACGGCAAGCAGCAGCTTGTGTACAAGCACGCTATATCCACAATAGTCCCGGCACGTCCCGTATCTATACTCGACGCCTCTGAGAAGAGCGAATAAAACGGCATAATGCGGAGATCAGAGGATACCGCTGCCGGAAAAAAGACAAGATCCGATGTAAGCCCTTTCGTCAAACTGCTGAGGAATCTGGTGATATTCCTGTTCATAGTTGTGTTCGTGAGCGTGTTCTACAATATGCGGAACAAGGAGCGTACCACTGAGGTCGCACTGATGTCCGAGGCGGTCGCCTCAAAGACCTTCAGGAGCGTCTTTATCAGGGAAGAGGAGGTCATCTCACGCAGCGGCGACGGTTTACTGAGCTACAGCGTTCCCGACGGCGGAAAGCTGGGAAAGGGCTCGGTGATCGCAAAGTCCTATCCCGAGGACGAGCAGCTCAGCACAAATGCAGAGATAGAGCGGCTTGAACGCAGGCTCAGCATACTGCGGAAGATACAGAATCCCGGTACTCTTGAATCGGCACAGCCTGCCGGACTGTCCGCAGGGATAAACGAGAGCTTCCGGAAACTGCTGTACGACCGTGATAAGAAGGATTACTCCGCTATCAGCGGCGAAATGGACGATCTGCTGGTGCTGATGTCCACCTATAAGATCATAACCAACGAAACAGAGGGATATACTCAGGAGATAACCGACATAAAGAACAAGCTGGCAGAGCTGGGAAGAGATTCCGTGCTTCCTACAGAGATAATCACCGCTGACCATCCGGCTTATTTCGTAAGCTACAGCGACGGCTACGAGAGCGAGCTGACACCTGAGTCGCTCAGCACCGTGACTGCACAGCAGCTCCGGCAGGTGGAGGACAGGAAATTACAGGATCCGAGCATAGTCGGAAAGCTCATAAACGGTTACAGCTGGCACGTTGCCGGCATCCTCGACAACTCACGCCATGAATTTGCAGTGGGCGAGTCTGTCATGCTCAGGTTTGAGTCCTCTGCCGATACATACAACGCCGTGATAACCGATATAAGGGATGACGGCGATCCTGCGGAAAGCGTTTTCATCATAGAGAGCAGCGAGTTCAACTCCGACCTCGTTCAGCACCGTGCCGAGAGCGCAGAACTTATCAAGGACTACTACCGTGGACTGAAAGTCCCCAGAGATGCGATACGCTTTGCGGAGAAAACCGTTGAGGAGATAGATCCGGAGACCGGAAAGACCGACTCCGTTACCGCTGAACGCAAGGGAGTCTATACTCTCAAGGGCGACAAGATAGAGTTCAAGCTCCTTGATGTCATCTACGAAGGCCCGGATTACGTCCTTTCCGAGGTGCATGAGGAGAGCGACGCTTACGTCGCACTGTATGACGATATACTAATGGAAGGTGTTGATAAGGAGTATGCAGGAAAGGAGCTTCAGCCGTGAGGCTGTGCTGGAGAACCTGAGGATCATCAGAGAAAACATCGGAGAGACCTGCGGCAAGTACCGCATCGGGAAACCACCGGAGATAATGGCAGTAACAAAGACAGTTCCTCCGGAGGTCGTGAACTGGGTGATCGAAGACGGAGTAAGTCTTCTGGGCGAGAACAGGGTACAGGAGTACCAGTCCAAGAAGGACAGCTATATGAAGCCTGCAAGGATACACCTTATAGGTCACCTTCAGACAAACAAGGTAAAGTACATCATTAATGATATGGAAATGATCCAGTCGGTAGACAGCGTGAAGCTCGGTCAGGAGATAGACCGCCTCGCAGCTGCCAGCGGCAGGATAATGGATATACTCTGCGAGGTGAACATCGGCGGAGAGGATTCCAAGAACGGCATCCCTCCGGAGCAGCTTGACGAGCTGCTCAGCCGGCTTTCAGCTATGGAGCATATCAATATACGCGGACTGATGACTATACCTCCGCCCTCGGACAGCGACATCTTCTTAGGAAGAATGGAAGAGCTGTACGGGAAGGTGAAGGAGAAATACAGCATGGACACGCTCTCAATGGGTATGACACATGATTACGTCCAGGCTGTGCGTCACGGCTCCACACTTGTCCGGATAGGCTCAGGTCTCTTCGGGGCAAGAGATTACAGCAAGTAATTTACAGCGTACCATAACACCGTCAGAGCTGCCGCATGGCTCTCCGGCTGAATATTATCATGCGGAGAACGGAGAATGACCAATGAAAATTTTCGACCAGTTCAAGGATTTCTTTTTTTCCAACGAGGACGAGGAAATGGGTATGCCCGAGTCATCTGCAAGGACTGAGCGCATAGTAAGGGAAGACCGCCCGGTATATGCAGCTCCGGCTCCTGCACCGGCAGCACCCGCAGCAGCTCCCGCAGCCGCTGCTGAATACTCAGAACGCCCTGTCACAGGCGAGAAAAGAGGTAATAAGGTAGTGAACATCCAGACAACCGCACAGCTTCAGGTGGTGCTTGTAAAGCCCTCCGCTTTCACAGATGCAAAGCAGATCGCAGATCACCTCATCGCAAAGAAGACAGTTGTGCTCAACCTTGAAACAGCTTCACCCGAGAATAAGAGAAGGATCATCGACTTCCTGGTAGGAGTTGCCTACGCAAACGGCGGAAGTCTCAAGCCCGTTGCCAACCTCACCTACATCATAACTCCCTACAATGTTGACTTCATTGGCGAGGATCTTGTGGGAGAGCTTGAGAATAACGGCGTATTCATCTGAGGCAGCTATGTCAGGCAGTTCACCAGACAGACTGTTCACAGCCAGGCTTGAGGATATGGTGCAGAGATGCAGTCGCACCGGCACCTGTGTATTCTCACGCTTTCTTGACGAGCGCCAGTGTGCCGAAGCAGAGCTTTGGTGCAGACGCAATACCGGCGGACTGCTTTACAGATTCTGGGGCGGTTTCGGAGAAGCCAGAAGGAAAATACTGGCAATATACCCGGACTATGCCGCAGACTACATCATCGAAGAGTTTCCCATCGTATGTCTGACCTTTACGTTCCGTAAGGAGGACAGGCTCACCCACAGGGACTTCCTGGGTTCCTTCATGGCTGAGCAGCTAAAGCGTGAGGTCATAGGAGATATAGTGGTGGGGGAAGGTGCTGCTCAGGCCATCGTCAGCGATACCGCTGCAAAGCTGCTGCTCACCTCAGTCAGCAGGATAGGCAGAGCAGGCGTCAGAGTAACAGATTCCAGACCGTTTGAGCTGGAGGTAGAACAGAAGTTCCAGGATATAGGAGGCACGGCAGCCTCGCTGCGGCTGGATTGTATCGTTGCGGTCGCCGCAAACGTCAGCCGTGAAAATGCCGCAAAGCTGATCCGCTCAGAGAAAGTGGAAGTAAATCATTTCACCGTTACCTCGGTATCTCATGAACTCCGTGAGGGGGATGTACTGTCCGTAAGAGGCAGCGGGAGATTCATATTTTCAGGCGCATCAGGCTCTACAAGGAGCGGACGTCTGCACATTCTACTGCGAAAATTTATTTAGAGGTGAAACTTATGATAACTTCAAAAGACGTAAGAAATAAAAAGTTTGAAAAGGCTGCTTTCGGATACAAACAGGAGGAGATCGACGAGTTCTTCTCACAGCTTGAGGCTGAGCTGGATGAAATGGAGAGAGAAAGAGCGGAAGCCAATAATAAGATACAGATACTTGCCGACAAGGTAAGAGAATATATGCGTGACGAGGATGCCCTGAAGGATGCGCTGCTCATGGCTCAGAAGCAGGGACATCAGGTCCTCAACGCAGCAAACGAGAAGGCTGAGCAGATAATCGCCGAGGCTCAGGCTAAGGCTGATGCACTGGAGGACGAGGCTGTCCGCCAGCACGCAGTGGCTATGGAGAAGAACAAGGAGGAGATACTCCGTGAGAAGGAGAATCTCCGTATCGCACATCAGCAGGTATCAGACTTCAAGCGTCAGCTCTTCGATCTCTACAAGGAGCATCTGGAGCTTATATCCACTATGCCGGAGGAGGACGAGGAAGAGCCTGCCACTGAGGAAGCAGCTCTCAATGAAGCACCTGCCGAGCTCACTGCCGGATTCTCCGATGCAGATGAAGCAGCTCCTGCTGCCGAGGGCGGAAGAACAGCCGAGGATTTTCTTGCTGCTGCAAACGCTTCCATAAGATCTATCACAGAAGCTCCTGCGGACGCTGTAGCTGCCTTTGCGGCTGAGGAATCCGCTGAATAAAGAATATCTGCCTGCTGCCGGTCGGCAGCAGGCTTATTACTGCTCTCATGCAGCATTACCCTGGAAAGGAATTTACCGCCGTGATACTGCTTGTTATACTTATGATACTTGCCCTGATCGGAGCGGATCAGGGTGTCAAGTACTGGGCTGTACACTCACTGCGTGAGATCGGCTCAAAGGACTTTATACGCATAGGCGATACCGAGATCATCGACCTTACCTATCTGGAGAACAGGGGCGCTATCTTCGGAAGCATGGCTGGACAGAAGTGGTTCCTGATAGGCTTTACCTCCGTTGTGATAATCGGAGCAGTCATAGCCTTCATAGTAACAAGAAGACGCTCGAAGCTCCTCAGTTTTTCCCTGGCACTGCTCATAGCCGGAGGCATAGGCAACCTTATAGACCGTATCCGGCTGGGATATGTTGTGGATATGATAGAGATAAAGCTGTTCCGGTTCGCTATATTCAATGTAGCGGATATATGCGTTACAGCGGCAGTATTCCTTATCATCATCTACCTGCTCTTCATAGACGGGAAGAAGGAAGGAAAGGCAGACAAGGATGCCTGAAACAGTGATACTTTCAGCCTCCCCGGAGGACTCCGGCGGAAGGATAGATAAATATATCTCCGACAGCGTTCCTGAGCTGACACGCTCAGCGGTACAGACTCTCATTGCCGGAGGTGAAGTGCTTGCGGACGGCAAGCCTGTGAGCAAGAACTACAAGCTCAGGGGCGGCGAGGAGATAACCGTGATCCTGCCCGAGCCTCAGCCTATGGACGCTGTGCCGGAGGATATACCCCTTGATATCGTCTACGAGGACGACGACCTTCTGGTAGTCAACAAACCTAAGGGCATGGTCGTCCATCCGGCTCACGGCAACTATACCGGCACACTCGTCAATGCCCTTCTGTGGCACTGCGGCGGCAGTCTCTCAGGTATCAACGGAGTCATACGTCCGGGAATAGTCCACCGGATAGACAAGAATACCAGCGGACTGCTCATCGTTGCAAAGAACGACCGCTCCCACCTGCACCTTGCAGAGCAGATAAAGGAGCACAGCTTCACAAGGGAGTACGAGGCAGTCACCTGCGGCAGCTTCAGAGAGCCGGAGGGTACCGTAGATGCCCCCATAGGACGCCATAAGACCGACCGGAAGAAGATGTGTGTCACACAGGAGAACTCCCGGAACGCCGTCACCCACTATACGGTGCTGAGGCAGTACGCCGGATACGCCTACGTGAGACTGCGGCTGGAGACCGGACGCACCCACCAGATACGTGTGCATATGGCATATATCGGACACCCGGTGTTAGGTGACGATGTGTACGGAAAGCCTTACAGGGGACTTGAGGGACAGTGTCTCCATGCCCGGAAGATAGGCTTTATACACCCGGCTACCGGTGAATATATGGAATTTACAAGTCCGCTGCCGGATTACTTTCAGGCAGTTCTGAACAAGCTCGATAGAATGGGGTAGATAAATTGTTCGAGGATATCTCAAAAGTCATAATACTCAGCGATATGGACGGTACTCTGCTGAATTCAAGGAAGCAGGTAACTGATACCGACCTGGCAGCAATACGCCGTTTCCGTGAACTGGGCGGCAGCTTTTCCGTGGCTACGGGAAGGACGATACAGTCCTTTGAGCAGTATCGCTGGCTGCTGGAGGAAGGCTGTCCCGTCATCATGTACAACGGCGCAGCGATACACGACTATACCAGCGGAGAAACACTGTATACCCACCCCCTTCCCCCGGAGGCACGGAGTCTCACGGAGGAGATACTCAATGCCATGCCCCAGGTGGGTGGAGAGGTGCTGAGGACTGACGATACATACGTCTTCCGCAATAACGATTATCAGAAGCTGCATACCAGGATATGCGGCATAACTCCCCGGTACAGCGGTTTGACGGAGATACCGGAAGGCGGCTGGCTGAAGGTGCTGTTCTCAATGGCGCCGGAGGATATACTCCACATGGAGATACTTACAAAGCAGCTTGACTGTGATACGGTCAGCTTCGTGAAGTCCTCGGACATCTTCTACGAGATGCTCCCCAGAGGCATCAGCAAGGGCTCTGCACTGGAGGTATACCGCACTCTCCCGGGGTGGGAGGGATATACCTTCGTGTCCGTAGGAGACTTCGATAACGACCTTGAAATGATACAGGCAGCAGACCTTGGAGCCTGTCCCGCAAACGCAGAGGATGTCGTCAAGGAGAATGCCGGTCTGGTGCTTACACGCTCCTGCGACGAGGGAGCTGTGGCGGAGCTTATAGAGGAAGTTATCAGAAAATGCGGTCTCTGAGACTGATTTCAGCAAAAAATATATTGATACCGTACATATAAAAGTGTTACAATACAAGGAGTGGACGATGAAAAAGACAGAGGTACTCTACATTATAGCAGGTCTTATCGTCCTGATAATAGCGCTGCTGAGCATAGCAAGGGTATTTGACAGACCGGAGGGCATAGGTATAATCGGAGGTGCAGATGCGCCTACAGCGATATTCGTATTTCGCCGTATAGACAAGAAAAAGCTGATACTCCTTGCCGCAGGCGCCATACTTCTAATAAGAGGGCTGGCAGGAGCAGCAAAAAGCAAACGCTGATCACGGCATAAGCCGTTAAATAATAATTGATTCTGGAGGTTATCATGGACGCAGCAACAAAAAAGAATTTGCAGCAGATCGCCTGCAAGGTAAGAATGGGCGTTATTGAGGGAACTTATAACGCTAAATCCGGACATCCCGGCGGATCGCTCTCCATAAGCGACACCCTCACCTATCTCTACTTCAACAAGATGAATGTAGACGCAAAGGATCCCGAGAACGCAGACAGAGACCGTCTTGTGCTCTCAAAGGGACATACTGCTCCGGCACTGTATTCGGTACTGGCACAGAAGGGCTTCTTCCCGGAGGAGGAGCTGAAGTCTCTCCGTCACATCGGCGCACTGCTCCAGGGACATCCCTGCATCCACATTCCCGGAGTCGATATGTCAAGCGGCTCACTGGGGCAGGGAATATCCGCAGCCTGCGGCATGGCACTTGCCGGCAAGCTGGATAACAAGTCCTACAAGGTGTATACCATTCTCGGCGACGGCGAGATAGAGGAAGGACAGGTATGGGAGGCAGCTATGTTTG
>DNLQ01000106.1 GCA_003488415.1 Ruminococcus sp.
GCTTGCTGTGATATTTACTGTTATACATCAGCTTGTGCTGCCGGTCACGGCGAATCTCTCCGCAGGCAGGAGTGTATTTGACGGTATACCGTTTATTGTGCCGGTACTGCTTATAGCAGGCATCACAGGACTGTTTTTCTCCTGCAAGTTCGTCAGGGACTCGGGCTGGCACTGTGCGCTGCCGCCGGTAAAGACAGCTTTTTACATACCTATCATAGCAGTAACAGCACTGTTGGAGATACCGCTGATATGCCATATATTTCTTTCAGGTGAGGGACCGTCGCTGACGGACAGGCTGAAGATACCGGAAAACTGGCAGCAGGTATATATACCGGCAGCAGCGCTGGTATGTGTGTACCTTCTCGGAGCCTCGCTGCTCACCATGTGTTTTGCGCTCTGCAAGACCATTAAGGAGGGAACAGTGATAATCCCTTCAAGATTTGCCGGCATCGTTTCCGGAATAGCCCAGGCTGTGAACAAGATAGTGTTCCTGAGACTGGCGTCACAGCTTTTTCCTGTATCTGAAGGAGGAAATCTGTGGAACTGGATAAAGAACTCCGTATCAGCAGTATTCAGCGGAGACTATCCTGTACGGTTCTCATCAGTGGGAGATATAGAATCTAAGCTGACAGCGTATACAGCAGTGATCATACTGATCGCAATAGCCGTCGGCTTCGGAGGAACTGCCTTCGGACGCATATACCGCAGCTTCAACGAGACTATTTCCGATAAGGGCGACGGACGCAACCGTCTTTCAACTACCGGTTACTGTGTATGGTGTCAGGAATACAGTGTTCCGCTGTACAGAGTATACAGGATAAGCCATAACAGAGTACGGCCTCCGAGTCAGAAGCTCCTTACAGACAACGGTTTTGAAAAGCTGAAGAAGACACTTGGATCCGGAAATATAAGCGGTGTCAATGTTGACGCAATGCGCTCCGCATATGTAATGTCGGGTTCGGCTAATCCCATAGCGGACATCAACGAGCGAAAAGTGCCTCTGGATCATTGGTGCTGTCAGCGCTGCGGAATGACTGTATACGAGTCACTGCGGGGATACTCCGGATCCGAGCCGGCAGGTGTCAAGATAGTGGGCAGCCCCAGTGGAGCAAAGGCGAGCTTCTGTGCAGTCATCTTCCGTGACTACGCTTCCAGGTTCATGCGCCATGAAACTGCTGAATATGCCTATTTTTCGGAAATAGCTTCTCCTCTTATGTCGGATTATCCGGAGGTTCCCGAGCCATTGTCACCGGATGTTTACAGGACACCTGCAATGACATTCCGCTACGAGAACAGCTTCATTGCGATGACATTCCTGTCCGACGCTGCAATATCCACTGAGGTAAAGGAAAATGACGTGGTTATGGTATTCATCGACGCCGGTGAATTTGCAGACGGCTCAGGATACTATACCAGCATAAGGGATGCCGCAAATATCATAAGAGGTCTCAGGGTAAAGGTGAAGCGTATAGTGATAGCTGTAGCCAAATATGACCTTATCGGCAGACCGGAGCTTGCAGGAAGATGTACAGCCATGGACGACTCTGCAAAGAGCAGCGTCCGCACCAATACCTTCCGTACATACTTCAGGAATCATGGAGCTGATGTATTCGAGGAACTGTGGAACGAGTGCAGGGACAGATGTGACAGTATTGAGATAGTCGGTCATTCGGCACTTGGCTGCGGGAAAAAGAAGGATTCCCAGGAACTGAGCGGAAAGCTCGGCTCACGGCATATAACTGAGACTCTTGAAGCACTGATAAAGTAACAAAAGCCGGACGTGAAGTCCGGCTTTGCTTTATTCAGAGCATTTTTCAATGTGATCTGCTGCGCCCTCCAGCCAATTGCCCTCAAAGAGTTCAACTGTACCACGGTCACAGTTTCTTGCGAGGTCAGTGCAGATGGGGAGCTGTGCAAGTACAGGGATGCTGTACTGAGCAGCGATCTCCTCAATGTGGCTGTCGCCGTATATCTTGTGACGCTTTCCGCAGTCCGGACATTCGTAGTAGCTCATATTCTCAACGATACCGAGAACGGGAATATTCATCAGCTTTGCCATTTTAACAGCCTTCTCAACGATCATGGAAACAAGCTCCTGAGGAGAAGTGACAATAACGATGCCGTCAACGGGAATGGACTGGAACACGGTCAGCGGGACGTCGCCTGTTCCGGGAGGCATATCAACAAAGAGGTAATCTATGTCCTTCCAGATGACATCTGTCCAGAACTGCTTGACAACTCCGGAGATAACGGGACCTCTCCACACAACGGGATCGGACTCATTTTCCAGCAGGAGGTTGATAGACATGATATCTATGCCCATTTTGCTTTTCTGAGGGATAATGCCGAACTCACAGGCGTCAGCCTTTTCGTGGATACCGAAAGCCTTGGGTACTGAAGGACCGGTAATATCAGCGTCCATGATACCAACTTTCTTGCCTCTGCGCTGCATTGTGACAGCAAGGAGGGAGGATACGAGAGTCTTTCCGACACCGCCCTTACCGCTGACAACACCGATCACCTTGCCGATGCTGCTCATCTTGTTGGGTTCTTCTATCAGGCTCTGCGGCTTGCTGCTGCAATTACCGGCGCTTGGACATCCGCTGCAGTCTGAAGGCTTACAATTTTCGCTCATTTCAATACTCCTTTATTCTTATGATCGATGCGATGCATCTTAATGGCACCTCTGAAAACCCATTTGGCTAAAGGAAAGCAGACAGGTGCAGCATATGCTGTATACAGCTGTTTTCTCAAAAGGGCGGGTAGAGGAGCACTTAATATATTATACCCCATTCAGGAGGGATAGTCAAGTTATCTGTACTTTACCAGAGCAGCCTTATCGAAACCGTCCAGCAGGGTAGTTGTCTGGTCGAAAGCCATAGCAGTACCCTTTGCAGCACAGTTGATGCTGTCCTTTGCCACACGGCATTCGATACCGAGTGTACGTTTTATCAGCTGAGTGAGTCCTCCCAGCAGCGCACCGCCGCCGGTGAGGATAAGACCGTTCTCTTTTATGTCTCCCACGAGCTCCGGCGGGACAGTCTCCAGAGCCTGACGAATAGCCTCCATAATGGCGAAGGTCTCGTCCTCGATAGCCTGGAAAAGCTCGGTCTCGCTGAGAACGACCTGTGCCGGGAGTCCCTTCAGCAGACTTCTTCCCTTTACCAGGTATGTAGCATCGTCGCTGGGATCATAGAGATTGCACAGTTCTTTTTTCACAGTTTCGGCAGTACGTTCTCCTATCAGCAGCTTGAAGCGGTTCTGCATATACTTCATGATAGCTCTGTCGATAGTGATGCCGGCGTTTTTTATGGTGTGGGAGGCAACAACTCCGCTCATAGAAATGACAGCAATATCAGTAGTACCGCCTCCGATGTCAACGATCATAT
>DNLQ01000135.1 GCA_003488415.1 Ruminococcus sp.
CGTGCAGTCAACGGGTATAAACGAGGAGACCTCCAGGCTGAACGGACTCAGACCGGAGCTTATAAAACTGATGACTTATATGTTCATGGGAGTCTGCGCTGCGATAGCAGGTTTCATAAAGGTGAGCCGCCTCTCAACGATCAACTATTCCGTGATCGCAAAGGATATAGAAATGGACGCTATACTTGCCGTTGCTCTCGGAGGCAACTCCCTCAGCGGCGGCAGATTCAATATCAAATCGTCAGTTCTGGGAGCTTATGTCATCCAGTTCCTGACTACCACTCTTTACAAATTCGAGGTCAGATCAGATGCTCTCTCAGCTTATAAGGCTGCGGCAGTTATAATCCTTGTGGTATTCAGCTCGCCGGCAGTAAGAGAGAAGCTGTCTGCTCTCCTGCATAAACGCCGCAGAAGTGCAGATGCAGGAACTAAGGCATAAGGGAGTGATGCGTATGAAGCCGTCAGGCTGCCGCAGTACGATGCTGCGGAAACGGATAGGAAAAATGACGGACACTGACCTTCTCGTGTCCATAACCATAGGGGTATTCATTCTTATGTACCTCTTTGCGGTTTTGTTTCTGAAAAAGGGCTTTCTGAAGCCTCAGACCTTCTTCAATCTGATGAATGCCAATGCAGCCCTGATGATAATTTCCTGCGGCATGACCGTGGTTATGATAACCGGAGGCATTGACATATCCGTAGGCGGAGTAACTGCACTGGTCAGTATGTGTTCGGCAGTTTGGCTGGACAGGCACGGCGGAAGCATTGCAGGTGCTATGATCATCTCACTGGCTATCGGTCTTGCCTTCGGAATAGTACAGGGATCCCTTATCGCCTTCCTGGATATACAGCCCTTTATCGTAACTCTTGCAGGTATGTTCTTCGCCAGGGGCATGACTACGATAGTGTGCGATACTCCGTTCACTGTGCAGAACGAATCCTTCCTGAAACTGAAGGACACAAGGATCATAGTACCTCTCCTCGGCTATTACAACAGGCACGGCGAGTACATAGACGCATATATAGAACCCGGTGTCATAGTCGCACTTGTCTCAGCGGCTCTGCTGTTCGTGATGCTGAAATGGACACGTACAGGCCGCAGCTTCTACGCCGTAGGCGGAAACCGTCAGAGCGCTCTTATGATGGGAGTGAGAGTAAGAAGAGTGACATTCCTTGCCTACCTTATCAGCGGAGCGCTGGCAGGTATAGGCGGATTCGTGTATTTCATGCACGTAGGCTCAGGCTCGGCTTCCAATTCAGCCGGTGCTGAGATGAACGCAATCGCCTCTTCAATTATCGGAGGTACAATGCTCACCGGCGGAGTCGGAAATATCATTGGTACTCTCTTCGGTACTATGTCACTGGCTCTGATGCAGCACATTGTATCCTCCCTGGGGCTGGATCAGGCTTGGTGGACAGGCATTACCATTGCCGCTATGCTTTGCATCTTCCTTATCGTACAAAGCATCCTCATCTCCGGACGCAGGAACAGACACTGAATCATACTTCTTATAAAGAATAAGGACGCCCTCACCACGAGAGCGTCCTTTTATGCTTTTATTTAAGCTCGGCAATAGTAACGCCGTCTTCTCCTTCACCGTAAACTCCCAGACGGAAGCTCTTTACGGAAGGATGTGATCTCAGTCTCTGATGCACTGCCTTTCTCAGCAGTCCTGTTCCCTTGCCGTGAATTATGGTTATCATGGATATATTGGACATGACCGCCTGATCTATGAAGGTGTCAAGCTGATAGATGCCGTCATCACAGGCACAGCCACGTATATCAAGCTCCATCTTGCCCCGTCGCTCAGCCTTGACTCCTACAGCTCCTGCACGGCGCTGGGCACGGTTCTGTCCCTTCTTTGGAGCGCCGGGATAGTTCACCTTCTCGACCTCTTCCAGCCTCAGACGGGATATGTTCATCTTGGTCTTCATGACTCCCATCTGTACGAACACGAAGTCGCTTCCGTCAGGCTCGCCGGAGATTATTCCCTTTCGCTGCAGATCCGGGATGTATACAGTATCCCCACGTCTCAGCTTCCTTGGAAGGACATATTCTTCCTGTTCCCTTTTCTCCACCGGATTAGCTGTATCATACATCTTGTTGAAGCTCTGCTTTGTACGTGATTTCATACCGGATACATTAGCACTGAAATCCTTCTTGTCCTTCTCCTTACGCAGCTTTTCAAGCTCGTCAAGCAGGTCGTTTGACTCAGCCTTGGTAGCTTCGATTATACTCATAGCCTGGCGGCGTGCCTTTTCAAGCTCCTCGGCTCTTGCCTTCTCCAGTTCCTCACGCTCACGGCGCACTGCTTCTTCATGCTCCGCAGCCTCACGGCGCAGAGTCCTGATCTCCTCCTTCTGACGCTCCAGCTCCATACGTGAAGCCTCCAGCTTTCCGATGACTTCTTCAAGTCTGGTATTGGATTCGCTTACTGCTGCCCTGGCATCTGCGATAACGTCCTGTGGCATTCCAAGACTCTCGGATATAGCAAAGGCATTGGACTTTCCCGGTGAGCCGACTATCAGCCTGTAGGTCGGACGGAGAGTCTCTATATCAAACTCACACGATGCGTTTTCCACATTGCCGCTGTTGATAGCAAATACCTTCAGCTCCTGATAGTGGGTTGTCACCATGAGCTTTGCTCCGGAAGCCATCAGTCTGCGTATTATGGATACCGCCAGCGCTGCACCCTCTACAGGATCGGTTCCTGATCCAAGCTCGTCAAGGAG
>DNLQ01000097.1 GCA_003488415.1 Ruminococcus sp.
CGGCATCTGTACTGTAGTAACCCTTTACGGAGTTCTCAGAGAGTCTTGCCATTACACTGGTATCAGAAGGACAGTATGCTATAGCCGAGGTAGAGCCCATATTCGGCTGATACTGCTCAGGGATCGATTTCTCGTCAACGTGGATAAAACCGTCGTAGTCTCCTATGGCAGAGTAGTTGTTTCCGCCGGGTACACTTACAAAATCCAGGGATACTACCTCCTCGATGCCTGTGGGATGGAAGTGGAACTGAGGAAGGTCGTCCCAGGTGTTGTCGCAGGCAAAGAGTCCGTTTCCTGAGGTGGAAATAGAGCGGTCCGGTTTTACGGGATCTATTACATATGCGCCTACCCAGTGGATAGCCTTGTCCCTGATCCATGCGTATCCTCCGTCTGCAAGGTAGTCGGCTATGGGAGGCTGTCCCCAGAAGGGAGTGATGCCCGGAGTTGTCTCTATCCAATGCTCTCCGCCGTCCTCTGACTTGAAGAACTTATCTCCCCACGAAGGGCCGTGTACGTCATCCCACGGCTGCCAGAGCTGTGCATTGGAGAAAAGTCCGCAGGTGGAGCATACCATGCGGTCGGGATTTGAGGGATCAACGCTGATGCCGCTGTATCCGCCCTCGCCGGGCTCTTCAAACTTCTCAGTCTGAGTCCTGTAGAGGTGTCTCAGAGGTGAGATGTCAGTTATCTTGCCGGTCTTTGTATCCAGCTTCTTTACGCTTCCGGATGTTCCGCCGTTGCCTACGCAGACAGCACCCTGGAATGAGAAGAAGATATTTCCTCTGCCGTCACCGGTAATGCGTCCGGGATAGTTTGCGCTGTCCAGGTCTCCGCTTATGTCGGTGAACTTGTCATCCTTCACATCTGCTACCACAACGCTGTTCTTGCCGGTGGTGGAAGTACCAACGTATACCTTGCCGCCGTAGATGTAGATAGATGCGATTCCGTTCTGGGTGTTGTACTCGCCGTTATCCAGTGCGTGACGCATATTCTCAGTCCATGTAGGCCACTTTATCATCTCCGGATAGAGTCCCAGGTTGCCGTAGCTCTTTACGGTTTTCCAGGTCTTTCCGCCGTCAGTGGACTTGATAAGGCAGGAGTCGCCTGCGTACACATCTCCGCCGCAGTAAATGGTATCGGGATCGTCCGGATCAACTGCAATCGCCTCACCGGTCTGTCTGCCGTTGCCGTTGCCGTGGACCTGTATCATATCGGTGACATTGATCTCCTCAAAGGTCTTTCCGCCGTCAGTGGTCTTGAAGATCACTGTCTTCTCTGCGGAGAAGTATGCACAGCCGCAGAGGAAGTAAACTGTGTTGTCATCAGTGGGATCAATTGCCATTGCGTCAACGCTGAGCAGTCCTCTGTCTGCGTCATTGATAAAGCCGAAAAGCTGCTCCCAGCTGTCTGTGTCGTAGTTGTATCTGTAGGCTCCTCCTACATCGGTACGGGCATACATTGCCTTCTTTCCGGTAACTATGCCTGATACGAAGCCGCCTCCGCCTATCTTCAGTGTTCCCCACTCCATTGCAGGAGCAGAGCTCTGTGCCGCAGACACGGTCACACCTCTCCCGGAGGGCAGTACCTGTGCTGCCAGTCCGGTGCTGATACACACGGCAAGGATCCCTGCCGCAGCTCTTTTTGATATTTTCATGTTCTTCCTCCGTTCTCCGGGGTATTTTCCGTTCAATGCAGCAGAAAATACCGTTAAATATTTATAACTTATTAACTTTGTCCTAACAAATGGTCAAATCATTTGTTTTATCCTTTACAAGGCTATTTTACCATGTTTGCGGAGGTTATGTCAATTGTTTTTAATACCCAGTTGAGAGCCGCCGGAGATTATCGTACATATCAATGATAGTATTTTTCATACAAGATGATAGTATTTTATACAGCAGAATGCCCTCCGGTCATTCACCGACCGGAGGGCTGGCATCTCAAAGTTTTTTACTGTATCCCTGCATCCATCCGCTGGATAGTAAGAGCATCATTCGGGGTTATTCCTGCCTCTCCATCAACATCAGCGTTTTTCCTGCCCTGGACGCTCATCGGGTACTTCCCGGAATTGGCAATATTCTGAAGCACCTTCACTGCATCGGCAACATTTACCTTGTAATCACAGTTGGCATCGCCCTTCATTGTAGATTCCGTACTCCATTCCACCGTCGCCTCCACCGTCGGCGGAGCGGGATCGAAATAATAGACACTGAGCACATATCCGGACATCTCTGCACGTTCTGCCTGCTCCCTGGTTATGTCCGCTGTTATGAAAGGAGATACATCGCTTGCATAGTAGCTGCCTTCTGTAAGCTGTATATCATCCAGCACTGCATCTGTATACTTCTTCAGTTCTTTTTTCAGCCTTGCATAGTCTGCATCCTCTCCGGACACCTTTTCCCACGTCATTTTCTCTAACGCATCTGTATCAACGTCAGTGGAATACTCTATCGTTACGTGTACAGTCTCTTTTCCGGAATCGAACTGCTCCATTACCTCTTCCGCTACATTTGTAACAGTAAGCAGGTCGATACCCTCCCATTCACATTCATTCTTTTCTTCTTCAATGCCGATGACGTCTGTCTTCAGTCCTTTTGCGACAGAAAAAGCTGTCTCCGCACGCTCGTATGTTGAAGTTCCCTCCGGGAAGATAAGTTCAACAAGTGACTCCTCAAGCTCCGGTACGTGTTCTTTGTAATCGGGCAATACTACCGTTCCGTCATCAGCCGGTTTCTTTCTGCATCCGCAGTCAAGTCCGTTACTGCTGATATACTCCTCAACCCTACTGAGGCTCGGCCATGCCAGGAAGAACCTGTCGCCCATTTTGTACAGGAACTTTCTGTTCCTCCTTTTCTCGGCTGCTTTAAAGAACTGCGGATACTTCTGACAGAACTTTGCAAATGTCAGGTAGGAATTGTTGGATGCAGGATGAGGTGAATACACCTTATCCCCATCACTGAGAATAACAAACCTTTTCCTTTTCTCCTCAGTGTATCCGGCACCGTCCGGAAGAGCTTCCGCCTTGAATGCCTCAAAAGCAGCATTCACTTCTTCATAGTCAACTCCGTCTGCAAGAGTATAGACGATCCCGTCAAACATGGCATCCACCTTTACATAGATAGAATCATCTTCCTCGTTATAGTAGCTTATGTTCTCTGAAGCGTCCAGAAGATCCTTATCCATGAAACGGAAACTGAATCCCGGAACCGCTGTCATTCTGTCTGTATCGTGTATCCCGTCTGTGTAGGCAAGAGAAACCGGAACTGCTGTACTTACCGCCGCAGCCGCTGACATTATCGCCGCAATTATCCTATTCGTTTTTTTCATAGTGATTCCTCCTTCACTGTTTCATCCTCTGATCTCTTTACTTCATGGATCCGAGTATCCTGTCTGCCTCGGCGTAGTCAAGTCCGTAGGTGAACAAGCCGTAGAACAGCTTTCCGTCTGCACAGAATGCCTTATAATCTCCGTCCTCACGTATGGTAGCAAAAACCAGTCCGCCGACTGTCTTCTCCCGGAGGTCTGTGGACTCCGCAGGAACATTTACCGCTACCTTGTCGGTCTTGTAGAGGGAATATCCTACTGCGACCTTCTCCTCACCCCGTACAAACACGAATCTTACATCTGTGGACTTCACGTCCTCTTCTGTCTCTACCTCGCTCAGCTCAAATCCATCCGGCAGATACTCCGGTGCCTTCGGACTGAATCCGAATTCATCACACTTTGCTTTTATCCCGTATCTGTCATCTGCTGACACAGAATGCTCTGTAGGATATGTGTATTCGTTCTCTTCAAGGTTTATCGTTACTCCGCCCTTCGTAAAGTGATAGATACGGCTGAATACATTCTCACCGTACACCGTGAGCGATACCTGGTTAAGCCCCAGTACTGCTGCTGCACAGGCTGCCGCTGCCCAGCGTATGCCGATATGTCTCCGGGGACGCTTCCTCTCAGACACCTTCTCAGCCACTGATGCGATATTCCTCTTCAACTCGTCATCTGTAAGCTCAAGTCCCTCTATCCCGGCTATTGCATCGGTCAGCTCGTTTATCGCTTCAAGGTCACGCTCACCCTCGGGCTTTGCAAGCTCCTTTTCAAGAAGCTCCTGCATATGCAGTGTCATCTCGTTCTTCATTCCGATCAGCTCCTTTTTCAGGCTGTCCATATCCTTTCCGCTCCCTCTGTATGTTAATGTCTCAGAGAGTCCCTTTTCTGACACTCTCCAGTGATCTTTGTATACCTGCACAAAGTACAGGCGGTATTCTTGTGCATTATTTCCCGAGTCTTTCCAGCAGCTTCGCTCGTATGCGTGAGATCTTCTTGTACAGCGCCGGGACGCTCAGTCCGTACCTCCCTGCCATCTTCACCCTTTCATCCCTGCTGCATGAAAAATACTCTATCAGCAGTTCCGCTTCCTCCCGGGAAAGGTTGTCGTACAGCACATCTAACGGCTTATTCTCTATATCCGTTTCATCCGCTATCTTCTCCGCAAGCAGGTCTATGTCATCCGCATCAGTACTGTTGCTGCGCCTGTAATCCTTTATCACGTTCATGGCTGTTGAAAGCAGCCACGAAAGAATGCTGTCAGTCAGGTACAGCTTGTCACGCTTCCGGAAAAATACCACAAAAGTTTCCTGGGTACAGTCCTCCGCAGCCTCCCTGTTCTTCAGCTGCGACACACAGAAATTGTAAACGTTCCTGTAGTACTTCTCGATTATCATTTCGCAGAGTTCACTGTCGATCATACCTTCACCCCTTCCTGTTGATTGGATTTTACCATTTTATCCTTCCTTTGTCAAGTGCATTTCCGTGCCGGAATTGTCTTATTACTGTATTACGCTCTGTCCGGATCCGCTGCTTGACAACTGCCCGGGAATGTGATATAATGAATGCA
>DNLQ01000250.1 GCA_003488415.1 Ruminococcus sp.
GGATCAGCAGTCCGCACATAGTCATGGCTGCAAGAAGTCCGGCAGTTTTCAGTGCCACTGTTTTACCGCCTGTATTAGGTCCTGTTATGATAAGTGCCTGATAATCCTCACCAAGCCGCAGATCCACCGGTACTGCCTTCTTGCTGTCAAGGAGAGGATGACGTGCCTTTTTCAGCTCTATTGCTCCGTCATCGGTTATTTCCGGCATGGAGCATTTCAGCTTTGCGGCAAGGTTGGATTTGGCAAAGTACAGATTCAGTTCTGTGATGACCTTGTAATTCTGTGCGATAGTATCAGCATACTCGCCGCAGTCACGGCAAAGCTCACGGACGATACGCTCTATCTCCTCCTGCTCCTTGCCCTCAAGGATACGTATATCGTTATTGGCTTCAACGATCGCCATAGGCTCGATAAATATAGTCTGACCGGTGGCGGAGGTATCATGGATAAGTCCGCTAACCTGTCCCCTGTACTCGGACTTCACCGGCAGTACGAAGCGTCCGTCCCTGATAGTGACGTTAGCCTCCTGGAGATACTGCTGTGTGTTCTTGTTCTTAACCATTTTGTCAAGAGTCTCACGAAGCTGCATTCCTGCACGGTTTATCTTCCGGCGGATAGCAGCAAGCTCCGGACTTGCGGCATCTGAGATCTCAGTGTCAGATATGATGGAACGCTCCAGTTTTTCCAGCAGCCATTCATTCGGCGCAAGCTGTGCAAACAGATAGCTCAGCTCAGTCTCCACGTTCTCGCAGGTGCTGTACCAGCGTGACAGGTCACGTATCTGGCGCAGCATGGCAGCGATGTCCATAAGGTCACGAAGTGAGATAACTGCTCCGGACTTTGCTCTCGCTGCTGCTCCGCAGACATCCTTGAATGGTGCAAAGGGGGGAGTACCGAACTGTACCGACAGACTCAGTGCCTGATTGGTCTTTAAGTTCTCATAGCGGACTCTTTCAAGATCGGCATCCGGTCTCAGTGCCAGTGCCATGCGCCTTGTTTCATCATTTGATGTGAGTTCCGCAAGCATTTCAAGTATCTTGTCAAGCTCAAGTGTTTTTAAGTATTTTTCCATAGTTTCCTTTCTTTATGCCGGACATTTTTCCGGCTGTATGTGCAGACACGTTCTCCCCTGCTCACGCAGGGGAGAGAGTCATTATCATTTATCATGTATTGTCCTGTGCTTCTCCATTTTAACATTATGGTCCTCCGCAGGCTCTGTGGATCCGTCCTTGAAGTCATAGCCCATGCGTCTGTAAAAATCAACAGCGGTCAGGGATGCAGGCACTTCTATACGCTGCGCTCTGAGGAAAAACTCATCCTGCTCCAGAGTCTCTACTATCATCCTTCCTATTCCCTTACCCTGATACTCCGGAAGTACGAATATGGTAAAGAGACTGCTCTCGGTCATGCTTCCCCAGTACGGACCTATTGAACCTGTGCCGATGATCCTGCCGCCGTCACATACTACGTATATGTGCATCCAGCCGGAGCACTCTGTCAGCTTCTCCGGGGACTTGCTCTCAACTGCCTGTTCTATCAGTTCCCCGCCGTAGTCAGCCGTATTGCAGGTACGCATAGTGTGTGCTATTACCTGTGAAAGCTCCTGTGCATCATCATTTCTGAATCTTCTTATTTCCATAATTGCTTTTCCTCATTTTCTGCCTGCCTTTCCGATGCAGACTCCGAATACCGCAGCAAGTACGGCAGCAACAACAATGCAGATAAGCGGGGATAACATGAAACGCAGCGGTATAACGATAAGCAGCCAGCTGATAACCGACAGAAGTACAGTCCTTCCGGCACTTCGTCCCGACAGCGCACCCTTAACGCTGATGACAGCCAGTACGATACCGGCGGCGAGTGATATAAGCAGCACAATAATGAATCCTGAGATAGCTGTTCCCATAATTATTTCTCCTCAGATCAGCGATTTGTAGAAATCAAGTGTTTTGAAGTGTTTTTCAAGGTGTGCTGTGATATACGCCTCGGAAAAGGCTGTCAGAGCGCTCTGTACCTTTTCAGAGACACGGAAGTTGAATAATCTGTCAAAGTCTGCAAGTACGATATGACGCACCGCACTTAGTACCGGCAGCGTCACTTTCATATACTCGACTGAGGTATAGTCCTCCTCTGCAAAGCAGTCTGCACAGAAGAAACCTCCGTCACGAATACAGAAAAAAAGCTCCTCCGGCTCAAACGATCCGCATTTCCGGCAGCCGAGAACGTCCGGCATATACCCTGCATCTGCCATAAGTCTCAGTTCAAATATACACCGGAGCAGCGACTCGCTGCGGAGATCCTTTTCAAGATAATGCAGGCAGTTCAGGAGCAGTCTCAGACCGCTTCCGCTTTCGCCTGTTTCACTTCGCTCGGGAGTACAGTAACTCACTGTCTCTGCAAAATAGCTTGCCAGTGAGAGCTTTGTGAGACTGTCCCTGAGTCCGTAAAAAATATGTATCGGTTCTGCACTGTTGAGGATCAGGCGTCCCCTGCTCTCGTTAACGCAGAACCGTGAATATGCAAAGAGCTGAGTGGAGCTTCCGGTCTTTCCGTTTATCTTGCGTGCGCCTTTAACGGAGACCTCGATGACTCCCCTCTCCTTTGTGAGTATATCAATGAATTTGTCCTGTTCGCCCACCGGACGCTCCCTCAGGACTATTCCCTCTGTTATGGTCATTTCCAGTCCTTTCCGGACAGTTCCGGTATGCGATATAATCAGCAACGCTGCCTGTAGCAGCGAACCTTTCCCACAGCTTATCCTCCATCATACAGCAGCAGCTCCTTCCGGAGCTGTTATCTGCATTTGCCGGTCATATATTCCCGGTACTATTTGTCAGAGAGTCCGAAGCTGCGGATAAGTCCCTCACGGTTGCGCCAGTCCTCCTTGACCTTCACCCAGCATTTAAGGTTGACCTTTATCTGGAAGAAGTCCTCAAGGTCAAGACGTGCGGCAGTAGATGCCTTTTTAAGCATAGCTCCGCCCTTGCCTATAACGATGCCCTTGTGAGACTCCCGCTCACAGTAGATCACAGCAGATATATCAAGGATATCCTTGTCCTCACGCTC
>DNLQ01000231.1:0-6538 GCA_003488415.1 Ruminococcus sp.
CCATCAATCTGGAGCTGATCTTCTCCGACATCGAAATGCTCGACCGCCGTATCGACCGTGCCAAGAAGTCCGCTAAAAGCGATAAGAAGTACCTGGCTGAGGTGGATCTTCTGGAAAGACTCAAGGAGCATCTGGAGAACGGAAAGTCCGCAAGAGGCTTTGATTTTACAGACGAGGAGCGTGAGCTGATAAAGTCTACTCCCCTGCTCTCCGCAAAGCCTGTCATCTATGCCGCAAACCTCAGCGACAGCGACTTCTCCAACAATATCGACACCAATGAAAATTACCTCAAGGTAAAGGCTCTGGCAGAGGAGGAGCATTCCGCTGTTCTCCCTATCTGCGCTCAGACAGAAGCTGAGATAGCCGAAATGGACGAGGAGGACAAGAAAATGTTCCTGGCAGAGCTGGGACTTGAAGTGTCCGGTCTTGACCGTATCATCAAGGAGGGCTACGCTCTTCTCGGTCTTATCTCCTTCCTCACCGCAGGCAAGCAGGAGGTTCGTGCATGGACTATCACCAGAGGTACAAAGGCTCCTCAGGCTGCCGGTAAGATACATACCGACTTTGAGAAGGGCTTCATCCGTGCAGAGGTGATCTCCTATGACGACCTTATGGAATGCGGTACTATGGCTGCTGCCAAGGAGAAAGGACTCGTCCGCCTCGAAGGCAAGGAATACGTTATGCAGGACGGGGATATCGTTGTTTTCAGATTCAATGTCTGATCATGAAAAGCCGGAACTGAAATGAATAGTATGTAAAGAAATACCAGTCCCCTTTCAAAGTATAAGACAAACAGAATGCCCCGAAACGGTTTTCACCGCTTCGGGGCTGAACTTTTATGCTGCTGTATCCTTATTTTACTGTGCCGGAGCATCCTTTCCGGTGATATGCTCCCTTTCAGGCAGGTTCAGTATCATCATCGCTCCCAGTATCAGTGCTATACCGGCGATCTTCATGGGGCTCCTGTCCTCTCCGTATGCTGTCATTCCCAGCACTGCCCCTACCAGAGGCTCAACTGAGACCAGCACTGCCGCCTTTGAGGACTCCATGCGTGACAGTCCCCATGTGTACAGAAAGTACGGAAGTACTGTACATACAAGTCCTATCCCCAGACACAGAAGCACAAGTCTCCCGGAAGTCATCGCCGTGCTTACTGTCGCCGCCGGACGGCTGACCGGCAAGGCTCCGAGAAAACCAAGTATGAAAGTCCATACTGTGACTGTCAGGGAGTCGTAGCGTCTCAGCGCCACCCGCCCGAATATAGTGTAGAGTCCGTAAAACAGTCCCGACGCCAGTCCTGTGAGAAGTATTCCGGGCGTGATGTCTGAACCTCCGGACAATCCTGCCACAAGCACGCAGCCTCCGAAGGTCATGGCGACTGCTGCCAGCTTAACTGCTGTGATGCGCTCCCGGAAGAACAGCGCTGACATCAGCATGATGAACACCGGCGAGGTGTACAGCAATACCACTGCCACCGACGCCTGCGACTTTATCATGGTGTGGAAGTAGCATATGTTGAACAATACTATGCTCACTATCCCCGTTCCTGCAAACATCCATATGTCCCGCAGCCTTATACGCAGCTTCTTCCGTGACATCAGTGCGACCGTCGCTGTAAGTGCAGGTGCTGCCACCGCAAGACGTATCAGCGTTATCTGCATGGCATCAAGCCCTCCGGCACTCAGGGAGCGTATGAACAGACTTATTATGCCCCACAGCACTCCTGCGCCTATTACTGCCATTACAGGCATTATCTTCTTTATGTGTGCCAGCCTCCTTCTCAGCTCCCGACAAATAACTGTTTTGCCAGTCAGGACAGTTTGTGCTCCGCTGACGCAGTCCGGACAATGACCGCCTGACATCTGCTATAGAGTATACATATATTATAATACGGCGAAAAAGAAAAGTCAACATCTGCCTTTTTCCCTCTCTGCTGCATTATCTCTGCCTCCGGGTATTGACAATCACGGCAAATAATGTTACAATAAAATGTATTATTATCGCCGGTGATAAAGAGAACAGCATCGGCAAAGAAAAGGTGAGTGAATTATGAAATACGAAGAACTTGCAGGAAAGCCGGATATATCCGCTATCCAGGAAAGTATACTGAAATTCTGGAAGGATGAGAAGGTCTTTGAGAAATCCGTTGACAAGGAGGGCGCTCCCGAAGTCGTCTTCTACGACGGTCCTCCCTTCCCCACCGGTAAGCCCCACCACGGTACTATCCTCGTTTCCTTCATCAAGGACATGATCGCCAGATACTGGACTATGAAGGGCTATAAGGTCCCCAGAGTATGGGGCTGGGACTGCCACGGTCTTCCCATTGAGAATCAGGTCGAGAAGGATCTCGGTATCGACGACAAGAACTATATCGAGAATGAACTCGGTATCGACGTGTTCAATGACAAGTGCTTTGAGCTGGTATCAGGCAACAACGAGGCGTGGAAGGAATACGTTGAGCAGATGGCTCGCTGGGTGGACTACGACGGCGCTTACAAAACCATGAACCCTACCTTCATGGAAAGCGTTATGTGGGCTTTCAAGCAGTGCTACGACAAGGGACTTATCTACCGTGATTACCGTGTTACTCCCTACTGCACACACTGTGAGACTTCACTTTCTATATCAGATACAAGAGAGTCAGACTCCACACGTCCCCGTCAGGACAGATGGATAATCGCCAAGTTCGCCACAGACGAGAAGATAGACGGCAAGCCCGTTTTCTTCCTGGCATGGACAACTACCCCCTGGACTCTCCCCTCAAACCTCTGCCTGGCTGTAGGCGAGGCTCTTGACTATTCCTTCGTTGACGTGGGTGAGGAGATCTTCATCGCCTGCACCAACGTTCTTCCTAAGTACGAAAAGATCTTCGGCAAGGAGCCGGTCATTGTAAAGTCCTGCAAGGGCGCTGACCTGGTCGGACGCACATATGAGCCGCTGTTCCCCTACTTCGCTGAACTGAAGGACAAGGCTTTCAGAGTCGTTACGGCTGATTACGTCGGCTCCGATGAGGGTGTCGGCATCGTTCATACTGCTCCCGCTTTCGGTGAGGACGACTACTGGACCTGCAAGAACAACGGTATCCCGCTGGTGAACCCCGTTGACGCAAAGGGACGCTTCACCGAGGAAGTTACTGACTTCTACGAGCCCGACGGCGAGAAGAACGTTATCGAGATGAATCCTACAGTTATCCGTTTCCTCTATGACAACGGAAAGGCTGTTGCAGACGGTACTATCGAGCATAACTACCCCCACTGCTGGAGATGCAAGCGTCCGCTCATCTACAAGGCTATGGATGCCTGGTACTTCGATGTCACCAAGATCAAGGACAGACTCATCGAGTGCAATGAGGAGATAAACTGGGTTCCTGAGACAGTAAAGCACGGCAGATTCGGAAAGTGGCTGGAGAATGCCCGTGACTGGAATATCTCCCGTAACCGCTACTGGTCTACTCCTATCCCGATCTGGGAGTGTGATACCTGCGGCGACAGAACTGTCCTCGGCAGCATCGACGAGATCGAGCAGGCAAGCGGAATCCGCCTTACTAACCTCCACCGTCAGTATATGGACAAGGTCACATTCAAGTGTAACTGCCCCGGATGCACAGGTACAAAGGTTCGTGTTCCGGAAGTGCTTGACTGCTGGTTTGAGAGCGGCTCAGTTCCCTTCGCTCAGAAACACTACCCCTTTGAGAACAAGGAGTGGTTCGATTCACATTTCCCCTCTGATTTCATCGTGGAGTACACCGGTCAGATCCGCTGCTGGTTCTACTACCTCCACGTTCTCTCCGTGGCACTGTTCGACAAGCCCTGCTTCTCTAACTGCGTAGTCCACGGTACTATCCTTGCAAAGGACGGCAAGAAGCTCTCAAAGTCATCAAAGAACTACACCGATCCTATGCTCCTTATGAAGAAGTACGGTACTGACGCATTCAGACTCTACCTCTACCAGACAAACGCTATGCTCATCGGAGACCTGCTCTTCGACGACAACGGCATCCAGGACGCTTATCAGCAGATGATACTCCCCTACTGGAACGCCTGCAACTTCTTCATTTCCTATGCTAATATCGACGGCTACCGTCCGGAGACTCTTACAGCTCCCGACACCGACAATCAGCTTGACCGCTGGATGCTCGCCAAGCTGTATGAGGCTGCGGAAACTATCACTAAGAATATGGACGCATACTTCGTAAATAAGTACGTGGACAGCCTTATCGAACTGGTGGACGGTCTTACCAACTGGTTCATCCGCCGCTCCAGAAGAAGATTCTGGGAGAAGGGTATGTCTGCGGATAAGAAGAACGCATACGATACTCTGTACTACGTTCTCGTGAACATGACAAAGCTCTTCGCCCCCGTTGCTCCTATCCTCTCCGAAAAACTCTATCAGACTCTTACCGGCAGATTCTCCGTACACCTTGATTCATGGCCGGAGATCCCTGCAAAGTTCAAGGACGATGAGCTGCTCGCTCAGGTCGAGCTTGTAAGAAATGTTATCTACCTTGCCCGTTCTATCAGAAGCAAGAATAACGTCAAGAACCGCCAGCCCCTTACTTCACTGGGTGTTGCTCTCTCTGACAACTCCGGTATCTCAGTCATTGAGTCCTTCAAGGATATCATCGCTGAAGAACTGAATGTCAAGAGCGTGGAAGTTCTGGACAGCGTTGAAAGCATCGCAGATGTCAGATACGCTCCCAACTTCAACGAGATAAGAAACCGCTACCCCGACAGAGTACCCGATATCATCAAGGCTGTAAAGAGCGGCAAGTTCGCTCTCACCTCCGAGGGTGCCGTACTTGATATCAACGGAAACAAGGAGACCTTTGACTCAGAGATCATCCTCGTTACCTACCAGGCTAAGTCCGGTCAGCACGTTGCAAGTGATAAGGGCATTGTCGTTTCCCTTGACCTCACTATCACCGACGAGCTCCGTGAGGAAGGCTTCGCCCGTGACATCGTAAGAAGCATCCAGGATGCACGCCGTCAGATGGACTGCGAGATCATGGACAATATCACCCTCAGACTGGAAGGCGATGTTCCTGATGCCTGGGTAGACTATATCTGCTCAGAGACTCTCAGCAAGCTCGGCGATGCAGTGCCTACAATGACCTTTGAGGTCGCATACGACGACAACAGAAAGGTGACTGTAAGCGTTACCAAGTGATATCCACCAGATACCGTACAGGGCTGCCTGTACGGTATCACAGTGTTATGAAAGGAATGATATAATGAAAAAGGATCTTCCAAAGACCTACGATCCCAGCAGCGTTGAAAAGCGTATATACGAAAAATGGGAGTCTGACGGCTGTTTCCGCGGAATAATCGATCCCTCAAAGAAACACTATTCAATAGCTATGCCGCCTCCGAATGTTACCGGGCAGCTCCATATGGGACACGCCGTTGACAATACCCTTCAGGATATTCTTACAAGATTCAAGAGAATGCAGGGCTATGCCGCTCTCTGGATTCCCGGAACAGACCATGCCTCCATCGCTACTGAGGCTAAGATCGTTGAGCAGATGAGAGAGGAAGGTCTCACCAAGGACGATCTCGGCAGAGATAAGTTCATGGAAAGAGCATGGGAATGGAAAAATAAGTTCGGCGGCAGGATAGTCAAGCAGCTCCGCACTCTGGGTTCTTCCTGCGACTGGGAGAGAGAGCACTTCACCATGGACGAGCAGTGTTCAGAGGCTGTGCTCAAGGTGTTCACAGACCTCTATGAACAGAAGCTGATATACCGTGGAAACCGTATGGTAAACTGGTGCCCCAAGTGCAAGACCTCCATTTCCGATGCCGAGGTAGAGTACGAGGAGCAGAACGGCCACTTCTGGCACATCCTGTATCCCGTTAAGGAGACAGGCGAGTTCCTTGAGATCGCTACCACCCGTCCGGAAACTATGCTGGGCGATACCGCCGTTGCTATCAACGCTGAGGATGACCGCTACAAGCACCTCCACGGCTGCCATGTCATCCTCCCCCTTATCGACAAGGAGATACCCATTGTCTGCGATGAACACGCTGATATGGAAAAGGGTACAGGTGTAGTTAAGATCACTCCTGCTCACGATCCCAATGACTACGAGGTAGGTCTCCGTCACGAGCTCCCCATGGTACGCTGCTTCACCTACGACGGTCACATGACCGGCAAGGCTGACGTTGATGAGTACCTGGAGGCTGAGAAGGCCGGCAGACTCACCGAGGGCGAAGCTCAGGTACTGGACTGCGGCAAGTACGCCGGAATGACTACCTCTGAGGCAAGAAAGGCTGTTCTTGCCGATCTGGAAGCTAAAGGACTCCTGAAGGAGACTGAGGACCTGAAACATGACGTCGGTACCTGCTACCGCTGCCATACCACTATCGAGCCGATGATCTCAAAACAGTGGTTCGTCCGTATGAAGCCCCTTGCTGAGCCGGCTGTGAAAGCTGTTGAGGACGGCGAACTGAAGTTCGTCCCCGAACGCTTCACCAAGATATACCTCAACTGGATGAAGAATACCCGTGACTGGTGCATCTCCCGTCAGCTCTGGTGGGGACAC
>DNLQ01000231.1:6578-11323 GCA_003488415.1 Ruminococcus sp.
TGGTGGGGACACCGCATCCCTGCATGGTACTGTGCGGACTGCGGCGAGACCAATGTTGCAAAGACCGCTCCCTGCAAGTGTCAGAAGTGCGGCAGCACAAACCTCGAACAGGATCCCGATACCCTTGATACCTGGTTCTCCTCTGCCCTGTGGCCGTTCTCCATTCTCGGCTGGCCCAACGAGGATTCAGAGGACTACAAGTTCTTCTACCCCACAAGCACTCTCGTTACAGGATACGATATCATCGGATTCTGGGTAAGCCGTATGATCTTCTCCGGTCTTGCCTACACAGGCAAGCTCCCCTTTGATACCGTCGTTATCCACGGTATTGTCCGTGACAGCCAGGGCAGAAAAATGTCCAAGTCTCTCGGCAACGGCATTGATCCCCTGGAGGTCATCGAGCAGTACGGTGCGGACGCTCTCCGCTTCATGCTGGTACAGGGAAGCTCACCCGGAAATGATATGCGCTACAGCGAGGAAAAGATCATCGCTATGCGTAACTTCACCAACAAGATATGGAACGCTTCCCGCTTCCTGCTGATGAATATGTCCATCGACAGCTTCAGCATCCCTGCTGACCTTGAACTGGAGGACAAGTGGATCCTTTCCAAGCTCAACAGTCTCATAAAGGACGTTACTCATAATATGGAGTCCTTTGAGACAGGTGTTGCTGCCCAGAAGATCTATGACTTCATCTGGAGCAGCTTCTGTGACTGGTACATCGAGCTTGCAAAGATCAGACTCAACGGTGATGACGAGGTAAAGAAGAACAACGTGCAGAACGTGCTCTGCTATGTCCTCACCGATATCATGAAGCTCCTGCACCCCTTCATGCCGTTCATCACTGAGGAGATCTATCAGGCTCTGCCTCACGAGGAAGGCTACCTTATGCTCCAGAGCTGGCCTGAGTACTCCGATGCACTCTCCTTCCCCGAGGACGAGGCTAAGATGGAAAGCATCATGGAGGCTGTAAGCAAGGTGCGTGAGACTCGTGCAAACCTTAAAGTACCCAACTCCAGAAAGGCTCACGTTACTATCGTCGCTGAGGATCCTGCCTACTACGCTGAGGCTAAGGACTTCCTTATCCGCCTTGCAAGTGCATCCTCCGTTGACATCGTGTCTGAGGAGCCGGGCGATATGACCGGCACAGTAAGTACAGCTACCGCCGACGCCAAGATCCTGCTTCCCCTTGCGGAGCTTGTGGATACTGACAGCGAGCGTGCAAGGATCAACAAGGAGCTTGAAAAGGCTTATAAGGAAATGGAATTCGTTAACAGCAAGCTGAATAACGAAAAGTTCATGTCCAAGGCTCCTGAGAATGTAGTTGCTTCTGTACGTGAGAACGAGGCTAAGACAAAAGCTCTTATCGAAAAGCTGGAGCAGATGCTCAAGGCTCTCTGAACTGAATAATGAATACGGTGTTCATTTCCCTGTTCGCCAGGATACGAACACCGCAGCTATAGACAAAGGCAGATGCTTCATTTGAAGCATCTGCCTTTTGCTGTTATTTATCCAGTTCAAACCAGCTTACTATATGCACTCCCTTGATGTTCCCGGAGTCATCAAGCTGATCGGTGCGGTATGATTCATCCGCCTTGATCTTCGCTCCGGTAACGAGCCTGTCCTCAGAGACTGCACTTCCCAGCAGCCGTATTATCACACTGCTCAGGTTCTGGGTACTGCACGGACTGTCATAGCGTGTGAAGTCACCGTCCGGGAAGGTAAGAGCTGCATCTGCGCTGTGTTCAGCTTCGGGTATCATCAGCTCCCTTCCGGTATATATGACCTGATCCATCCCTCCACGGTCGAGCGTTCCGTCGTCGCTGAAATGGAAGTACATGGCGGATATGAGAAGATCCTTCTCGCCGGATGCGATATTCACGCAGTACAGGTTCTCCGACTTGTAGTAGGTAACATCAAAGTCTGTCTCCGGCGATACATAGCTTGAAAGTGCTTCACGTACGAGATCGTTGCGGTTTTCGTACACCCTGGGTGCGTTGACCGAATAATCATGCTCCGGTGAGAACGGAGTATACACCGAGTCCTTGCTCTTGCGGCTGCCCTCAGTGAGCTTATCCACAAGCACTACTGGATTGATGCCTATTGAAGCTCCGTTGCTGTAAAACACCGACGCAAGCGGTGAATAGGAACTAAGCGGCGGCACTGTCTTTTCCGGCAGAAAGTTAGTGGTGCAGAAGCTCTCCTTTCCGGAGACAGCTTCACCAAGCGCTGCATTGTAGCCTTCAGATATCTCGTTGAACCGTGCGTCAAGGGCGGCTATCTGCTCATCTGTAGCTCCGGCTCCGTAGAGCGTTTCCGTCAGCGGCAGGTATTTCAGCTTCCGGGCAAGAGCTTCACGCTCCCCGGCACTTACCTCTACCGGAGGATTGTCACCGCCGGAGCTTCCGGGCATGGTACATCCGGTAAGCAGGACTCCGGCAGCCATTATAACTGCCGCAGCTCTTTTCTTCATTGTCATCACTCCTTGTTGATAAGTGCAGTTATCTTCTTCAATGCCTTTTTCTGTAAAAGCGGAGGCAGACACATCTCTGTAACATGGTCGGTCATGGTCTTGGCAAGCTGCCTGTCACCGTACAGTTCAACACAGTCCCTGAGTGAAAGCTCTCCGTAGAGATACAGCACTGCCGGGACTATCCCGCTGACTGCTCCGGATTCCGGTGAAAGCAGATTGATTATGGACATTGAGTTCTCATCACGCCCAAGCACTGCTGCAAGCAGCGGAGGAGGTACTTCCATATCAACTGCGTCGCAGTAGATACGGAACAGCTCGTCAGGCGGAGCGTCGTCCAGTGACATACCCAGGGCTATATTGCTCCTTACTGCCATGCGGAAACGTGCGGAGTAGGAGTCAAGAGGCTTCTGATAAAGCTCGTACATATCACTCTCCGGCTTGATCCCCCCAGTAAAATGCTCTCTTGACACATCCACCCACAGATCACGCCAAAGCTCAGCCGGATAATTGCGTATCATGGCAAATATCTCCAGCGGATCAGTCACCGAGGGACGTATCATATCTATGAAATTCTTCACAAGTCCGTAGTTTATATCGGCTGCTCCGCTGAAAAAGCGTATAAACGAGGACTGCCACTCAGTCCTGAAGGGAGCACCGTTGAGAAAGGCAAAGAACTGGAGCATATTCTCCGGAACATACCCCGAATTGTCCCTGCACAGCCTGTCCACAAGTCTTTCCTCACCTTCTCCGAACTGAGGCAGATAGAGTATCCAGTGTGATGAATCCTGGGGAGCTTTTTCCTCCGGAAGCAGGTCGTGCTTCAGAAGCTCAACAGTCATCATTCCGGGAAAGTCCTCCTCACAAAGCTGCAATCTCCTTGCGTAGCGTGAGGGAAGTCTCCGGCAGGCATAGGTCATCGCCGGAAGCAGCTTGTCTTCCGGAACTGCAAAGCTGCCGCTGTTGCGGAGCAGGGCAAGTATCAGCTTTCTGCCGTACTCCTCGTCCTGTCCCGTTCTCTGTTCCTCTACGGTACATATAAAGTTCTCACGCTCGTCTACCTTCTTGCCGTGGGACTTGTATATCTCCAGCACCTTGTGATCCTGGGTGCAGACGAAGTATGCCGACCGTCTTTCCTCAAGTCTCTGGAGCAGCGGTACAAGCGCCTGGTATCTGTTGTCAGCAGCGCTCTTATCTTCTCTCAGCCACGACCATCCGGCATCTCTTGAAGGTCTTGTATATATGAACTTCATTACCTGATACCTCCGTATACCTTGATGGTCTCGATAAGATCCTCAATATACATCGGAGCGTACCTCTTAGCCAGCTTACTGTCGGCAACATCTGTACCAAATGGCGCTACACAGGCATACTTCACCGTATAATCCGATATCTCGTTGCAGCATACTCTCAGTGAGCGCAGGTAGTGGACAGTGTCGATCTCCTCAGCCGCTGCGGCAGATCCTGTCTCCTCCGGAGTCTCCGGTGCAGCGTTCCCGCCTTCCGGATCAGCGGTCTCCTCTGACACCGGCTGTACTGTCTTTTCCTCCTCTACGGGAATATCTATATCTATATCGAATCCGGGCTCCTCACTTCCGTCTGCGAACTCCTCTATGTAATCCACAGCAGAGGGCTTCGGAGGCTCTTTTTCATAGAACTCACCTGTCATGAAGAAGGAGCTGTCCTGTGACATACGGTACTTACGGAGGTTGATAAGGTTCTCGTAATCAAGTCCCTTCTTCTTCCATTCCTCCTTCCAGCCGTCAAAATCAGTTATCATATACTCCGCAGCGTGCTCCGGATAACGGTCACACTTGGAGAAGCATATTATTATCTTGGTCGGTCTGGTCTTGCCTGCCAGCCTGACCTTCAGCGCCTCCATGTAGCTTTCAAGACGTGTAAGGGATATGCGTGACTTGTCATCACTGTCCACTATGACTATAAGCATATCCGACTCTATTGCAGGACGGAAGTCCCTTACCTCTCCTACTATATCCTTTCTCTCAGGCTCTTTGCCGAGAATTTCTCCTGCGGTATCGGTAATGTGTATGTCAGTGATCTCTCTCTTGCTGTTGCGGAACTTTATGGTGAGACAGGGAGTCTTTGAGCCGTGTGTAGCTCCGGGAGCTGTTCTCTTTGCAAGCAGCGCTTCAAGTCCCTTGTAATAGTTATTGAAGAAGGGCTCTGCCATATTTATGGTATTGCCCTTCTCTTTGAAGCGGTAATACAGGGAAATGGCAAGTGCGGTCTTGCTGCCGCCCACATTGGATATAAG
>DNLQ01000061.1 GCA_003488415.1 Ruminococcus sp.
TACCTTTCCATAAAGGAAACGTGAATTATCGGTAAGTATCTGTCTGTCCCCAAGTCCGAGGTCATGCTCGCATACTACTGCCGCAGCTCCCTTCTCAAGCATCTCGGCAGCAGCAGTGTGTCCGTCAAAGCTGCCTCCCTTGACGCAGAAGAACAGGCTGCCCTCAGTTACGTTCTTTGTATTGTCTGTAACGGACGTTATCTCTGTATCTGCAATAATGTCAGCGCAGACTGCGTTGTTTTCCAGAAGGTCTTTTAGTTTCATACGATGATCCTCCTTAATCATATCCTGTCATTTATCGTATCAGTCCTGATTTGCGAATACTATGAATTCAAGCTCTATCGAAGTACCTACAGGTACTTTGGTACCCTCAGGCACGGACTGGCTGTTTACCTTTACGTTCATATGGTTCACAGAAGCACCTCTTGCCACGTAGTTGAGTCCGTACATCGCAAGTCTTTCATTAGCCTGCTCCGGAGACAGTCCCACGAATGAAGGCACTGTTGTATAGTCGGACTGGTGTTCCTCTTCTGTGTAAAGGAATACTGTTCCGCCCTTTGCAATGGCAGTTCCGGTAACCGGTGACTGTGCGATAACGGTAGGTCCTTTTCCTATGACCTGTACCTGACCGCCAAGACTTTCTATAGTCTCCTTAGCTGCTGTGATAGATCCCTCAAGGAACGGTACCTTGATGTCAAGATTTGCTGCTTCTTCATCGGTATACTCGGGCGAGTATCCAAGATAGGGCAGTACGTCGGTGAGTATGTCTCTTGCGGTCGGAACTGCCACCTGGCTTCCGTAGTAGCCTATGGAGGCATCCGGCATATCCGCAAGCACCAGAAGTATCAGCTCCGGATCATATGCGGGAGTGAAGCACACATATGAAGCACCGTACAGATCCTCATCAGGACGTCCTAAACTGAGTCGTTCTGATGTTCCGGACTTTCCTCCGATAGAATATCCCTTGATCGTAACATTTCCTCCGCCGTTGCCAGATACGACCTTTTCCAGTGCATCACGCATCTTGGCTGAGGTGTCCTCCGAGATCACCTGACGCTTTACAGTACGCTGGTTCCGGAGAACGATATTGCCCTCCTGATCCTGTATATGATCCACTACATAGGGCTGAAGGAGAAAGCCTCCGTTTATAACAGCAGCATATGCAGTTATCATTTCCATAGGTGTTACAGTTTCTCCCTGTCCGAATGAATCAACTGCCAGATCGACCTCACTCATATCCTCCTTTTCATGACCTACACCATGAACCTCTGCCGGAAGATCTATACCGGTCTTCTCCCAGAAGCCGAAAGCATTGAAGTAGTAGCTGAATTTCTCTATACCCATTTTCAGTCCGATGTCCATGAACACAGGGTTGCATGAGTCTGTCAGAGCCTTCTGGAAGGTCTCGGGGCCGTGTCCGCTTGTATCATGGCAGTTTATGGAGACTCCGTTGACAACATAGTGTCCCAGGCACTCATAAGAATAGGTATTGGGATCAATTACATTCTCCTCGATAGCAGCAGAGCTGGTAAATACCTTGAATACTGAGCCGGGCTCATATACATCACTTATGCACTTGTTTCTCCACTGCTTCTCTCTCTCGTCCTCTTCACGTTTGTCACGGAGTTCCTCACTAAGCTGATTGATCTGTGCAACGATCCTCTCATCTGTGAGTATCTGCGGCTGATTCGGATCAAATCCCGGATATGTAGCCATACCGTATATAGCTCCGGTCTTGGCGTTCATAAGTATCGCACACGAACGGTTGGCAACATTGAATTTTGTTCCCATTTCCTCCAGGTGCTTTTCCAGATAGTACTGGATATTCATATCTATCGTAAGATATACGTCATCGCCGTTCTTTGCAGCATATGTCTTTGAATATCTGTAGGGCAGCTCATTTCCGTTTGAGTCCTTGGCAGATATGGTCTTTCCGTCGATGCCGGCAAGATAATTGTCGTAGTATGCCTCAATACCGTAAACTCCGTCTCCGTCGCCGCTGGTGAATCCAAGCACAGGTGCGGCAAGCTGATTCTGAGGATAGTATCTCTTGGTATCCTCTTCCACCTGAAGACAGGTGAAGTTGTACTGCGTGAACATATTCAGTACTTCATCAGCTACAGGCTTCTCGACCTGATCCTGGAGCTTGCTGTACTGACTGTTCTCCTCCATGGCATTCTCGACCTTTTCCTTGGTGATGCCCAGCTTCTCGGACAGAAATGCAACTGCCTCCTGCCTGAAAAGGAATGAGGACTGCGGGAGCGGATACAATTCGTTGCCGTCCTCGTCAAGTCTGGGGACGTATGTACCCTTAGCCTTTTCGGCATTCCGGCGGTCAATACTGTTCTGTATCTCTTCCATCTCATTTCTGAAACGCTGCGGATCAAGGAATACCCGGTATACCGTTGCGCTCTTGGCAAGGGTGATATTGTTGCAGTCGTATATAGTTCCACGGTGTGCAGGTATAGTTATAGCGCCGAAATGCTGGTCATTAGCCATAGCCTGATAGCGCTTGTTCTCTATTACTGAGATCTTGAAAAAATTGCCTGCAACTGCCGAAAACAGCAGGAAAAACACGATCGTCATAACGAATCGTGTTCGTTTTTTCATTGATTTTGAAGGTATTTCTCTTTCGTTCACGCTCTCGTCCTTTCCGGCATTTCAGAGAGTATGCCTATATAATAGAATAAGGCAGGGTAACAATGCTGCCCCGCCTTTGAACATCGTCTTTATTTTTTGATGTTCTTCTTTTGTCTGGATCGACGAAGTATATATTGCCTGGAACCACCTGCCCCGGCACAGTCGCCCATGCCGGGAGGTGATCCCGTTCACGATACACTCGTTTCATCTCCGGTGTTCTACTATCAACGGCTTATTTTTTTCTTGCCGTTACTTTTCTTTTGTTATACCAGGCAGCTTTGTTGTTTTATATATATTTACGCTACCCTCTGAAATATTCCACGCAGTCACTCAGGAAGTCCTTTATCTTTGTAAGGAGTCCATCGTCCTGTTCAGGAATACTTACAACGTCTTCGGTCTGTATCTTTATGTACTTGATCTGCGAAGCATCTATCTTCGTCATGTGAAGTACATTCTCTGCATAGTCCTCGACGTTTTTTGCAGACATCTTGCTCTCAAGCTCTGATTGCAGCCTTACGTTCTCCGCTTCAGCCAAATTCAGCGCAGAGGTCTTTGCATTCACCTCGTTATATATGCTGTTGCGCCGATTGAAGCTGATGATAACTCCTGCGAGCAGCGACACTGCGAGCAATGAGATCAGAATAACTAAAAGAACCGCCCCGGCACCTGTACCGCCTTCGTCAGGTACTGCCGCTGCCCCGTCCTTAGCAGGCTCTGCTGCCTCCGGAGGAGGAACTTCATCTTTACTGTCAGATGCCTGCACCACACTTGCTGTAATAGCAAGACTATCAGGTTCTTCCTCACGTCCGTCATCATCTTGTCTGAAGACATCGTAAGCAGGGTTTCTGTCAGTCATATCTCTCCTGGTTCCTTTCGATCACTCTGAGTTTTGCACTTCTGCTTCTGTTGTTGTTGTCAAGCTCATCCGGCGATGCCTCAATAGGCTTCCGGTTCACGAGAGCTCCTTTTGGTTTTCTTCCGCATACGCACTGCGGAAAATCAGGAGGGCAAATGCACCCTCTGCACCAGCCTGCAAAGCGCTGCTTCACAAGCCTGTCTTCCAGTGAATGGAAGGTAATGACGGCAAGTCTGCCGCCCGGTCTGAGGCTGTAGAAGGCTTCATCAAGTCCCTTGGACAGATGATCCAACTCGCCGTTCACGGCTATTCTCAGCGCCTGAAAGGTTTTTTTACAGGGATTCTTTTCTCTCCTTGCCTTCTGAGGTACACACTCCCGTACGATGTCCGCAAGCTGAGCGGTAGTCTCTACCGGTGCCGTATTCCTTGCTCTTATTATACCAGCAGCGATACGCCTTGAGAACTTTTCTTCTCCGTACTCGAAGATGATGTCCGCAAGCTGCTGTTCACTGAAGGTATTCACGATGTCAGCAGCACTTGTTCCCTCACGGCTCATTCTCATATCAAGAGGAGCGTCTGTGTGATAGGAAAAGCCTCTGCTTCCCTCGTCAAGCTGATAGGACGATACTCCGAGATCCATAAGGACTCCGTCCAGGGATTCTATCCCCAGCTCGTCCAGTACGTTTCTCAGTTCTGAGTAGTTCCTGTGGATCACCTGTGCATTGTCGAGATCCTTCAGTCTTTCCGAAGCTGCCGCAACTGCATCGGGGTCCCTGTCCAGCGATATGAGCCTTCCGGAGCCGCCCATTTCCTTCAGTCTTGAAGCTATTGCATAGGAATGACCTCCGCCTCCTGCCGTGCAGTCAGCGTATATCCCGTTCACCTTCAGATCCAGAGCGTCTATGCTCTCAGCGAGCAATACAGGAATGTGTTTGAAATCCATGTGATTCTCCTTCTCAATCTGCTGCCTCCGCAAACAGAAACAGCCGCACAGTGCAGCCGCCGTGATCTGCGAAAGCCACGAGGATCCTTACCTCTTGACAAATGCTTACATCTATGCTATAATAATATAGAATAGGTGTATTATAGCATCAGGTCAGCCAGAGCAGCCTTCTTGGCTTCAGGATCAACTACTCCCCTGACCTCCTGATAAGTCTTGGTGTCCCATATCTCAGCCTTGTGGAGCGCTCCGACGATCGTCACCTCATCAGTGATGCCTGCGAAGTCTCTCAGGTGCTGTGCAAGGAATATTCTTCCCTG
>DNLQ01000195.1 GCA_003488415.1 Ruminococcus sp.
TGTTGATGTTGATGCCGTCGTAGCGTATCTTGCCGTCAGGCACATCGTAGAAGCGGTTTATCAGGTTGGTGATAGTGGTCTTGCCTGCGCCGGTAGAGCCTACGAAGGCTATCTTCTGACCTGCATGGGCGTAGAGACTTATGCCGTTCAGGACTGTCTTTTCCGGTTCATAGCCGAAGTACACATCATCCAGTTCAACATTTCCCTTTACCTCGGTGTAGGTGACCGTACCGTCAGCCTGGTGGGGGTGTTTCCATGCCCAGCGCCCTGTACGGGAGGATGACTCGGTGATAGTGCCGTCGGCAGCAACATCGGCGTTGACCAGGGTAACATATCCCTCGTCAGTCTCCGGTTCTTCGTCTATGACTCTGAAGATACGCTCAGCGCCTGCCAGGGCAGTTAGTACTGAGTTGAGCTGCTGTGACACCTGGGTTATAGGCTGTGAGAAGGAGCGTGTGAACTGGAGGTAGGAAACTACAGTACCGACACTCATGCCGCCCCAGCCCTTAACAGTCATGATACCTCCGATTATAGCAGTAACAGCGTAGTGCAGGTAGGAGAGGTTGTTCATAATGGGCATAAGGATGTTGGCGAAGGTATTGGCTCTTGTAGCGGCATTGCAGAGTTCCTCGTTGAGTCTGTCGAATTCCGCAGTAGCTTCACTCTCGTGGCAGAATACCTTAACGACCTTCTGACCGTCGATAAGCTCCTCAATGTAGCCGTTGGCGGCGCCCAGAGCCTTCTGCTGTGCGATGAAGCCTTTGCCTGAGCGTGAGCCTATGAAGCCGATGACTCTGATGATAAGGAAGAGCATGACTACAACTACAATGGTGAGCTGCCAGCTGTATATCAGCATCATGGTGAAAACGCCCACAATGGTCACAGCGGAGCTTATGAACTGAGCGACACTGTTTGAGAGCATCTCTCTGAGTGTATCGGTATCATTTGTGTACAGCGACATAAGCTCGCCGTGGGTATGCTTGTCGAAGAAGCGTATTGGCAGGGACTCCATTTTGATGAACAGGTCGTTCCTTATACGCATAAGGGTAGTGGTGGATATACGCATCATCAGGCGCTGATACATAAATGTACAGCCTGCGCCGAGTATATATACCGCAGCCATGACGGTCAGGATATGCAGGAAGGCTGACCTGTCCCATGTACCGGTCTTCAGAGCATCCTCAATGTTGTCGAACAGCGGCTTGAGCAGGGTATTTCCCACGATGCCGGCTGAGGCGCTGACTATGACACCTATGACCACAAAGAGGAAATGTATCCTGAAGCCGTACATATAGCTGAATATACGCTTTATGGTGGGGAACATATCGGAAGGCTTCTCCATGACTCTCTGTTTTCTCGGAGGCATTATTCATCAGCTCCTTTCTGCTGGGAATCATATACCTCACGGTATATCTCACTGTTTTCGAGAAGCTCGCTGTGAGTTCCCACAGCGCTTATCTTTCCGGCATCCATGACGATTATGCGGTCTGCGTCCTTTACGGAGGAGATGCGCTGGGCGATGATGAAGGTGGTGGTATCGCCGAGGTTCTCACGGAACGCCTTGCGGATGCTGCTGTCGGTAGCGGTATCCACGGCACTGGTGGAGTCGTCGAGTATGATTATCTTAGGCTTTTTCAGCAGTGCCCGGGCGATACACAGTCTCTGCTTCTGACCGCCTGAGACGTTGACTCCGCCCTGACCTAAGTCTGTGTTATAGCCGTCCGGGAAGCCCATGATGAAGTCGTGGGCGCAGGCAGCCTTGCAGGCTTCCTCTATCTCCTCGTCAGTTGCATCAGCGTTGCCCCATTTCAGGTTGTCACGTATAGTACCGGAGAAGAGTACGTTCTTCTGAAGTACCATTGCAACGGAGCTGCGGAGAGCGTCAAGGCTGTACTCCCTGACGTCCTTGCCGCCTACCAGCACATTTCCCTCGGTAGTATCATAGAGTCTCGGGATGAGCTGCACCAGTGAGGTCTTTGACGAACCTGTTCCGCCGATGACTCCTATGGTCTCGCCGGACTTTATATCTATGCTGATATGCTCAAGGGCGAGGTTGCTCATATTCCTGAAGTAGCTGAATGAAACGTCCCTGAAGCTGACAGAGCCGTCTGCAACTTCCTCTATGCCGTTTTCGGGGGAAACTATATCCGGTGTTTCTGTGAGGACTTCGTACACACGCTGTATTGAAGCCCTGGAGAGCACGAACATGATGAAAAGCATGGAAAGCATCATAAGTGAGATGAGTATCTGTGTAACGTAGGTTATGAAGCTGGAAAGCTCACCGGTCTCCATTTCACGTCCTATTGTCATATTCGCACCGAACCAGAGTATCGCAAGGATGCTGGAGTACATTATGAACTGCATTGCCGGCATGGTCATGATTATCAGCTTTTCTGCGCTGACCTGAGCCTTGCGGACAGCCTCGGTACTGTCGGTGAACTTCTTGTTTTCGTAGTCCTCACGGACGAAAGCCTTTACAGTACGGATACCCACAAGGTTCTCCTGAACACGGGAGTTCATGCCGTCATACAGTGCCAGCATCGCCTTGAACCGAGGATGTGCCTTGACCATTACGAATGCCATTATCAGCGCCAGCACGGGAGCTGCACACAGGAACACCATAGACAGCCGTGAATTCATCCTCACTGCCATTATAAGAGCGAATATCAGCATGATAGGCGCACGGAATGCAGTTCTTATGAACATCATGAAAGCAGTCTGTATATTTGTCACATCGGTAGTTAGTCTTGTTGTCAGTGAAGCTGTAGAGAACTTATCCACATTGGCAAAGGAGAAGCTCTGTACCTTACGGAACAATGCGCTGCGGAGGTTCTTTGCGAAGCCCATTGCAGCTACGGCGCTGAGTCTGCCAGCCAGCGCACCGAAGCACAATGACACTATGGACATACCCACCATCAGGAGTCCCATACCTGCTACATAGCCTATTCTTCCGGTCTTGATGCCGTTATCTATTATCTTTGCCATGACCATCGGGATAAGCACTTCCATAAGTACCTCACCGATAATGGAAGCAGGAGACAGAAGAGCCTGTTTTTTGTATTTGCCAACATGGGAGAATATCTCTTTATACACGGGCAAAACTCCTTTCAATAAAAGCTGCCCTCCGGGGATACAGTACCGGAAGGTTTTACAGTAAATTGTAACACATTTATAATAGTATGTCAAGGAGAAGTGACCGCTTTTCATTCTTTCATCACATTTTCTGCAAGTCTCGCCCTTCATCAGCATCCCTTACCTGTTATACATAAGTTATTACTCCGGCAGCCGAATATCAAAAAACACAGTGGCTGCTTGTTGTTAAAAATGTATCTCTTC
>DNLQ01000013.1:0-4223 GCA_003488415.1 Ruminococcus sp.
CAGCAGATAGATTGCAGCCGTGAAGTTGACAAATGCTGTCTAAAGGTATATAATTATAACAGGCAGGATGTGCCTGCCGGAACGGAGGATGAAAATGAAAAAAAGAAGTATAATGGTATGTGCAGCAGTAATGTGTCTTCTTGCAGGAGCTGTACCGGCAGTCCCAGCATATGTACCCGGACAGACAGTATATGCAGTTGAGGAGACAAAGGTGACAGACAGTATAACTCTGGAGGTCGGAACCTCAGTGCCGATCACATCATCCGGAGAAGTCACTGAAAAACCGAACTGGCGCAGCGATAACGAAAAGGTAGCTACAGTAGATCAGAACGGTACAGTTACAGCAGTTGCCGAGGGAACAGCCTATGTGTACGCAGTTTTCAGCAATGCGATATACAAGTTTGAGGTTAAGGTAGTTAAGCCTGCGGAGGAGAAGCCTGTGACTATAAACCTGGGTACTGTTACTATGGACAATACCCGCTATGTGGCAAAGCCTGAACTCAGCGGCATCAATAACACAGATGCCAAGTGGAGCACAAGTGATGATAAGGTCGCAAAGGTGGAAGCTGACGGCACTATCACCGCAGTAGGTAAGGGCAGTTGTGTTATCTCAGCTGTTGCGGGAAACACAACCTATACCATAAACATAACTTCCAGCTATGATCCTGAAGCTCAGCCTTCAACAACTCCCGGTGAGGGATTCATCGGCAGCGTCACTCTCAATGATGAACAGCCAACAAGAAAGATAGAAGCAACTATCCCAGAGGGTACAACTGTTACATGGTCATCTACAGACGAAACTGTGGCAAAGGTGGACAGCAATGGTGTCATCACGGCTGTAGGAAGCGGAAGCTGCCGTATTTATGCAGATGTGAACGGTCAGAAGTTCTATGTTGAGGTCACATCAGAGTATACAGGGAATACTCCCGGAGAGACTCCAAAGGAGCTTATGAAGATAACTCTTGATAACGCGGTGCCTTCACGCAAGGTCGGACTGAATAACGTACCTGAGGGAGTTACTCCAAAGTGGTCAACTTCCGATAACAAGGTCGCAACAGTTGACAATGACGGTGTTGTAACTGCTGTCGGCAAGGGCAGATGTACAGTAACCGTGGACATTGGGGGTAAGCTCTATACAGTGGATGTTACTTCGGAATTTGATCCTGATGCAAAGCCTGAAACCCAGTCCTATACACTTGAAGGAATAGGCACAGAGATGCAGCTTGAGATCGAAGGGGATCCGGAGCTCATATCAATGAACTCTGATGTTGCCACTGTGGACAAGGACGGAAAGGTAAAGGCTGTAGGCATAGGAGAAGCTGTGATCGTGGCAAACTTCGGCGGAAGGGTAGTGGAAATAAATATTATCGTAGTTCCAAAGACGGTTTACGGTGACGCTAATGAGGACGGAAAGATCAATGTTGCAGATGCTGTTGCGATACTTCAGAATATTGCAAACGCTACAAAGTACAGTCTCACTAAGCAGGGCATGATAAATGCGGACTGTGACGGCAACAAGGGCATAACTGGTTCGGATGCAATAGCAGTGCAGATGAAGGACGCAGGAGTGGTCAAGGCACTGCCTCTTACGCCTGAAAAATAAAGGAAGGGTTTAAATGAAAAGAAATATACTTGTAACAGTGATACTAACCGGACTTCTGTCCTGCACGGGATGCGGACAGGATGTTCCCCAGGAACTTCCTGCACCTCCCATAGACAACTCGGTAAGTACAGCGGCAGTTACTGAAGCAGAGACTGCTGCTGACAGTACCGATGCAGCACAGGTTCCCGAAGACGGGACAGAAGCGGCGGTACAGGAGACACAGACTCAGGACGTTCCGGAGGCTGGAACTCAGGCTGAACCAATACAAGATCCGCAGTCAGCATCACAGCCGGGGATCGTTCAGCAGCAGACTGAACACCCGGAAACCGAGAAGCCCACAGAAGCCGCTTCACAGGCAGACTTCTACGCTCCGCCTCCGCCGGTATATGACATTGACGGTCTGACTTACATCACTGATCCGAATACAGGTGTGAAGGTACTGCTTGCCAGCAAGTCATACAGTATGCCGGAGAATTTTGCTCCCGGACTGGAGGATGTAACATACGAGTATTTCTTAAAGATGCAGGAAGATGCCGAAGCTGAGGGACTGTATCTCCAGCTCAGTTCCGGATACCGTTCCTACTATGATCAGGTCGTAGTATACAACGGTTACGTGAATGAAGTCGGATATGAGACAGCAGATACTTTCTCGGCACGTCCCGGATTCTCCGAGCATCAGACCGGACTTGTTATCGACCTTAACAGTATTGACGACAGCTTCGGCTACACACCTGAAGCTGCCTGGGTAGCAGAGCACGCACATGAGTACGGCTTCATTATCCGATATCCTGACGGAATGGAGAGTATAACAGGTTACAAGTACGAACCCTGGCATATCAGATACGTAGGTTCAGAGGTGGCGACAGAGATATACAACAGGCAGACCTGTCTTGAGACCTACCTTGGACTTCCGGCATCGGAGTATGCAGAACCCTATTGGGGATAAAATAACGGCTGCGGATCATCCGCAGCCGTTTTGTACTGTTAAGGCTTGTCAGGGCGATGGATAAGCATTGGCTTGCTTGTATCAAAAGCCCACATCCACTTGTAGCCTGTAGGGGGATTATCGTAGGTTTTGTCGCCGACCTCCATGCCGTAGACAATGCCGTCAATGTTGAGATCCATGCGGTAATGCTGAACTCCGGGAGCAGAGTAGCAGTGGATCATATAGACATCGTATCCCATCTGTGACATAAGCTCTGCAAGAGCGCCGTTGAACTGGAGACACTGACCGAATTTGAGGTTTACAACGGCATTGACGAATCTGCCGTCCCAGAGGTAATTCTCCTGGTACTGTTCATAAGTAGCATAGGAGTTGTTATCATGTACCCAGTTCATGAAATAAAGGATCTTATCGTAGTTAGTCATACCCGGAGTGAAATGCTCCTGAGCGAACTGAGCGAGGATCTCCTTCTCGCTGTCTGAGATCCAGAATGCGTCCTCATCGGTAGGCTGTTCGTAAGCATTCATCTTATAGACGTTGTTTTCATCGAGCATATTGTATAAAGCATAGCTGTCATGAGGCTTTAGATCGGCAGTATTGACTCTGAACTTGATGTCATTATACAGTCTCGTACCATTCAGGAAGTAAGCACCCTTAGAGCCGTCTACATATTTTATTTCGCTGTATACAGTGGGATTGTCGCCGAACTTTGCAAATGGTGTGATCCGGTAGCGGTAGTTATTTGAAGCAGTAAGAGGTGCCGGGAGCTGAGCTGTGAACTGAGGCTCCTTCACATCAAGTGAGAAGCGGAACGGCTGACCGTTTTCGTCATAGGACTGATCGGTATAAAGGTCAACGTGGTATCCGGTAGCACCTGCAACGGGGTTCCATTTGAGTCCCAGGTGCATATGCTCGGCGCTGTAGCTTTCCACAAGACCGAAGGAACTTGGATCGACTCCGCTGAAATCAACGGTCTCGGTAGCTCTCAGATCATTGAAGTATGCAGTAAGCGTTGAACTGCCGCCTGTAGAGACGTAGGAGTAGTAAGAGAGGGTATCGGAAGCGTCAGCAGAATCTGTCACACCGTCGCTGTTTACGTCACCGTTCTTCAACTGCGTATCGTTGAGGGAAGGATCTTCGCCTACGCTTATAGCTGAGTAAGCTGAAAGAATATCGGAAGCGTCAGCGGAATCTATCACGCCGTCATCGTTCACATCACCAGGACCTGCGCTGGCAGCGGAAGCACTGACAGAAGTCATTCCGCCGATACAAACGGCTCCGCAGAAGAGGGCTGCAAGATACTTGATAGTTTTTGATTTCATAAAATGTCCTCCTGACATATTTATAATATTGCCTAACAGACTTGATTATATCACATATTCTACAATGTGTCAATAATAATTACAGAATTATTACAAACTGCGGCGAATTTTGCATAAAAAAACTATTCAAGCAGTATGATTATACTAGTGATATACAGATAGTAGAATTAGAACGAAGGAAAGCCGCAGCTCCGGATCTCATTTCCGGCAACTGCGGCTTTTGCTTATGTGTTACTTCAGCTGTTTATGGTCATCGCCGATGGTGAAATCCTCAACATCAACGATCTTGGGAGTGTAAGCGTCATTTCGCTGCTTAATAACATATGCAACGTAGAAATTGAAAGCGGCAAAGAGC
>DNLQ01000013.1:4281-4761 GCA_003488415.1 Ruminococcus sp.
TCATAACAACGCCTGTGATTATGCGCATCACCTTGCTTGCTTTGAAAGGGTTGAAGAGTAGTATGCAGCCAATCACGATAAAGATACAGCCAAGAACGATATTGAGCGTCTTTTTACCGTCGCTGTTATCGCTTTTAAGTCCCCTTGACAGCCGGATCACGCCCATTATTGCAAGCACAAGACCGGCAATTACGGGGATCTGAATACTTATAAACCGTGGCAGGAACATGATGCCTACGCCAAGTGCAGCGCCGAGGATACCGGCAGGAAACATAAATGCACCCTCTCCTCCGAAAACGGATGAAAGCAGCGAAAGCACACAGGCGAAAACCACGATGCCGCCTACAATATAGAACAGCCAGTTGATAACGCCGGGAAAGAAGGCGACCAGCACTCCGCTGAATGCGAGGATAACGCCTTTAAGGATGTAGCTGAAATTATCGATTTTCATAAATACCTCCAATCACATCAATGCTTTGA
>DNLQ01000125.1 GCA_003488415.1 Ruminococcus sp.
GTGTAGTAGTTGAACTGTACCTTTGTGGTATCCTTACCGAGTACCTCAATGTCTATCTCGTCCCAGGGATTATCCTCAGACTGACCGGTATAGGTGAAGAAAGAAGATACAACGCCGGGATTCTTGATAGCCTGCATTGAAGTCTCGTAGTAGCCGTAGCCGTAGTGGTCGGAAGTTCTGTACTCAGCGCCTGAGTAGTTGTACTTGCCTGTGTAGTCACGGTCTATTTTGAGAGTGAGCATACCGTTGTCGAGGGAGGTATTGCCCTTGTACCAACCGCAGTCAAAGGGATTACCGTTAGTCCAGCCGTCAGAAGCAAAGAACAGCGGAGTTGAACCCTTGCGGAAGTCTGCAACAGCTTTTGCATTGGCATTCATGGGAGTACCGTAATCCTTGATGCCGTTGCTGCCGGGATTCTGAGGAGCCTCGGTGGGCTGCTGAACGGGAGCCTCGGTAGGCTGCTGCCATGGATTGTAAGGAGCCTGAGTAGGCTGCTGAACAGGGGGCTGAGTCTCAGGCTGGATATTTGAATTTTCGGCATAGGACTCAGGCAGGGAAGTGATGATGCCTGCGTCATATTTCTGTATAGAGATAGCATCTGAACCTGTTATACCATCGCCGCAGTTGAATACATCAGCGTTTTTGATGCCATCATCGCTGAGCGGATAATTTGATTTGTTTGCAACATACTGAAGAATAGCAACAGCATCTGCAACATTGATATTAGTATCGGTATTTGCGTCTCCGGGCTTGTAAGAATCCTGGACAACTGGAGCTGTGAGCTTTGACACATTTGTATTCACAGCAGCCAAAGCGGAGAATCCTGAACCAAAAGCTGTCATCACAGAGATAGCGGCGACAGCAGCAGCGCAGCGGCTGAAATAACTTTTTTTCATAAGTATAACCTCTCTCGGTGTAAAATAACGATCAGCGTATGGAACAGTGCACATAACCATACGTAACTCTGTATACTCATTGTAGACTGTTTTTTGTAAAAAATATACAAGGCAAATGATAAAAATAGCAAAATAATGATATATAGAAAAATCCCCCCGACCATGAGTCAGGGGGGGTTATCCTCGTCTTTAAGACCATGAAGCCGATATTGCTTCTTATATTCTTTAGGGGTAACTCCGATGAATTTTTTAAAAACGGTGATAAAGTGGCTCTGTGAACTGAAGCAAAATAGATTGCTTATCTCAAGATCGGTATACTCAGAGAAAAGGAGCAGCTTTGCAGCTTCTTCAGCTTTCGACTTGCTCACGTAGGTACTGAATGGGATGCCGGTCTCAGCCTTGAAGAGTCTGGAAAGATGAGCAGGGCTGATCTGAAGGTACTCAGCGGCGTCGTTTATCATAATACGGCTGTGGAGGTGATCGCTGATATAGTCCAGAGCTTTAACGACCTGTTTAGAGTAGATCCCGCTGTTGAGCACACGGCGCATATTGCGGGTGTAGCTCTCGATCATTTCGGTATGGGCAGAGTGTACCTCATCCTGAGTACGGCATTTGTCAGCCTTCATTATGTAAATATCGCTCAGGTTATACGCTTCTTCCGGAGTCATGCCGCTGTTCACGCAGAATCTTGCGATAAGAGCGGCGGAAATGACGTAGTGGTATTTAAGGTTACGCAGGGGATCCTCACTCAGAAGGCCGTATCCCTCACCGCAAAGAGGGGTTGAAAACACCTTTACGAGTTCGATATTACCGGAGCATATACTCTCATAGAAAGCGATCTCACGGTCAAAAGAGGCGTGCTCGAAGTCTTCCTCACGCTGTGAAAAAAGATGTTCAGCCACATATCTTTCAGAGTGGTCATTCATATGCTTCACCGCCTTTCTTTTTTTAATTGTAACATTTTTTATAGAAAAAGTCAAGGTACATATTTACGGACAATTGATCGTTAATATGTACGCACTAATCAGCTTCATGATAAAACTTTTTGTATTCAAAAATGGAAATTGTTGTAAAATAATGACATTTTTGTCTGACAATTCTGCGAATTTCACACCAATTCTGCAAAATGTGGGTTGCTAATATGTTACGTGTTTGTTAAGATGATATTAACAGATATTTGGGAGTACCCATATAGAAGGAGGAATTGTAATGACAAAGAGAAAAAAAATACTGACAGCTTTGACGTCGTTTGCAGCCTGTGCTGCTATGGCAGCAGTTGCCCCACAAACAGCAAAAGCCGATAATCCGGCGATCCAGACCATCTACTCCACAGATCCTGCACCAATGGTATACGGCGATACTGTATATCTCTACACCGGACGAGATGCAGACAACTCAAACAATTACTATATGCCCGACTGGCACTGTTTCTCGTCACAGGATATGCAGAACTGGACAGACCACGGTACTATTCTCTCATGGGACAGCTTCAAATGGGGCAAGAAGGATTCAGCCTGGGCAGCACAGTGCATAGAGCGCAACGGTAAATTCTACTATTATGTCACACTTGAAAACAACAGCGGAGGCGGACGTGCAATAGGAGTTGCTGTTGCAGATTCTCCTACAGGACCGTTTAAGGACGCTCTTGGCAAGCCACTCTGCGGTCCGCACTGGGAGTACATTGATCCTACAGTATTCATTGATGACGACGGTCAGGCGTGGCTGATGTTCGGTAATCCGTCATGCTACTACGTAAAGCTGAAGGAGGATATGGTAACTCTTGACGGAGAGATCAGGAAGTTTGATATGAACGCCCAGACCTTCGGACCGAGCAGCAAGACATCTTCCTACGGCGAAGGACCGTGGTTCTACAAGAGAGGAGGCCTCTACTATCTTGTATTTGCCGCATTCTACGGCTCAGACGGCGGTGAGAGCCTTGGATACTCAACAGCTCCCACACCTACAGGTCCCTGGACATACGGCGGTCAGGTAATGAAGACTCATAACTGCTTCACCAATCATCCCGGAGTAATTGATTTCAAGGGTAAATCCTATCTTTTCTATCATGACGCAAGCCTTCCCGGAGGCGGCTCATTTGACAGAAGCGTATGCGTTGATGAGTTCACATACGGCTCAGACGGTTCTATACCGACGATCTCTCCCTCCAAGACCGGACCAAAGCAGATCAAGTCATTCGATCCCTTCCGCAAGGTAGAGGCTGAGACAATGTGCTGGAGCTCAGGTGTAAAAACTGAGGAGTGCAGCAGCGGAGGACTTGATCTTTGCAATATTGAAGACGGAGATTTTGTCAAGATCAAGGGAGTTGACTTCGGTTCAGGCGCTGACAGATTCACAGCCAGTGTTGCATCCGCAACTGAGGGCGGTATGATCGAGCTGCACACAGGCAGCGAAAAGGGACCTATCGTAGGTGCCTGCAAAGTACCGGGAACAGATGGCTGGCAGGAATGGACTGAGGTATCCTGTGATGCTTCCGTAAGCGGAGTAGAGGATCTTTACCTTACCTTCAAGGGCGACAGCGGCTATCTATTCAATATTGACTGGTGGAAGTTCAGCGGCGCAGGAGCTGCTGACATCAAAGAGGACTCGACTGATGCTTTACCCACACAGGCTGCAACGAAGGCTCCGTCAGAGATACCTTTATCCGGAGAGATATTCCATCACACATTTGAAAGCAGCGACAGCGACTGGACAAACAGATTCGGTGCAGAGACTGCATTAAGCACCGGAGCAGCATACAAGGGTTCAAAGTCATTGTTTGTCAGCGACAGAACCGATGCCTATACCGGCGCATTACTGACACTTGGAAATGACTTCAAGGCAGGACAGGAATACAGCTTCAGTGTAAACGTAATGTACCCCACAGGTTCAGATTCAGAGACTTTCCACTTCACCCTTTCATATGAGGATTCCGAGGGGGAGACTCATTACGAGAAGATTGCCACAGGAGTTCTTACGAAGGGCAAGTGGTCACAGCTTGCAAACACCAATTTCAAACTGCCTGCCGGTGCATCCAATATGCAGATATATGTAGAGACAGGCAAGAGTACCTGTGATTTCTACATTGACGAAGCTGTAGCAGCGACAGCTGGTACAGTGATCTCCGGCGCTCCCAAGGCGCTTAATCCTTCACGTCCCGGTGACGTGAACTGTGACGGTTCTATCAACGCATTTGACGTAGTATTCGCACGTCAGGGACTTGCAAACGGATTCACAAATCCTCTCTTTGAAAAATCAGCAGATGCCGACAGAAGCGGAACGGTCGAGATAAATGACCTTGTGCTCATTCAGGAGTATGCTTTAGGCAAGATCAGCGAGTTCCCGGATAACAGACCTCCGGAGCCTGAAAAGCCTGAATTCAACTATGATGCTAACCTCCAGTATCACGAGCCGGATCCTAAGTACCTCGATCCCTGTTCACAGGCTGGTACAATAACCAAGGAGACATACAATGGCATCAGGGGAACAAAGAGTCTGAATGTTTACACTCCCTACGGATATGATCCTTCAAAGAAGTACAACATCTTCTACCTTATGCACGGCGGAAGTGAAAATGAAAATACTGTCTTCAGCAATGACGTAAAGCTCCAGAATATCCTTGATCATATGATAATGAACGGCGAACTTGAGCCGCTGATAGTTGTAACTCCCACCTTCAATGGCACAGGCAGTGAAGCAGCTAATTTCTGGGAAGAGTTCAAGGAAAATGTAGTACCTTTCGTCGAAGGAAAGTATTCTACCTACGCTGAGTCTACATCATTCTCTGATCTCCAGGCATCAAGAATGCACCGTGCATACGGCGGATTCTCAATGGGCGGACTTTCCACATGGTGTGTAGCAGACCACGATATGGACATCGTCGGATACTTCATGCCTCTCTCCGGCAATAACTGGGAGGGAATGGATAAGCTGACAGGTGAGATCGACAGCCTCGGATTCACACAGAGGGATTACTTCATTCTTGCGGCAACAGGTGACGAGGATATGGCTTATGGTAATATGAAGCCTGAGATGGATGATCTGAAGACTAATAAGACAAAGTACTTCACCTACACGTCTGATTTCTCAAAGGGCAACTTCTACTTCCTTGTTGCACCGTCAGTACCCGGCAGCAAGAAGACACACTGGTGGGGATTCGTAAGATGGTACATCTACGACGGACTTCCTTACTTCTTCCACGAAGGACAGTAACATGATATAGTATAAATAGGATAAAGCTCCCGGAGGCTCAGTGCTTCCAGGAGCTTTGTCATTTGACTTTGCAGCAGATCCGTGTTATAATTGAGTTGTACATTAAGCAGTTGTTTTCGCAGAAAGGAGCTAATTATGGAAATAAGAGATGAATCACTTGACGGCGGAAAGCCCTTTGACTGGGGAAGAACATCGTCAGACTACGCAAAATACCGTGATATTTACCCGCCTGAGTTCTACAGGAAGATCACAGACAGGGGACTGTGTATCGCAGGACAGCGTGTCCTTGACATCGGTACAGGAACCGGGGTGCTGCCTCGCAACCTCTACAGCTTCGGAGCAGAGTGGACAGGTACGGACATCTCGCCTGAGCAGATCGCACAGGCAAAGCGTCTTGCAGCAGAGGAAGGGAAGAACATAGAGTTCATTGCATCAGCTACAGAGGATCTTGATTTTCCTGACGCATCCTTTGATGTAATAACAGCTTGTCAGTGCTTCTGGTACTTCGACCATGAAAAGGTGATGCCAGAGCTTGCACGTATGCTCAGACCGGGCGGAAAGGCAGTAGTACTCTATATGGCATGGCTGCCGTTTGAGGATGCTATTGCCGGCAGGAGCGAGGAGCTTGTTCTTAAATACAATCCCGGCTGGACGGGGGCAGGTGAGACACGCCACCCTATATACATACCTCCTGTTGCGCTGAATGACTTCGACCTTACAGACAGCGAGGAATTTGATCTTAGTGTACACTTTACCCGGGAGAGCTGGAACGGAAGAATGAAGGCGTGCCGTGGCGTAGGTGCGTCGCTGACGCCTGAAGAAATAGCTGCATGGGAGAAGGAGCATACAGAATTTCTTGCTTCCTCTGCACCTGAGAGCTTTGATATACTCCACTTCGGTGCAATAGCCGTACTTACAAAGAAGAACTGAAAAAACCCGGAAACGGACTTATTCTGCCGTTTCCGGGTATATTTTTTGCCGCAGCTCAGAGGCTGCTGTGGAAGGTACGTGAGATAACGTCGTCCTGCTGTTCCTTGGTGAGCTTAACGAAGTTTACAGCATAACCTGAAACACGTACAGTAAGCTGGGGATACTTTTCCGGGTGAGCCTGAGCGTCCAGAAGAGT
>DNLQ01000170.1 GCA_003488415.1 Ruminococcus sp.
CCTGCACCCCGCAATTGGATTTTCCTCCGGCGACTACGCCGAGCACCTTCCAGTCCCTTTAGAATCCCAGTACTTTAAACAAGCAGAACCCCCGATACACTTGGTATCGGGGGTTCTTCAGGATATCAGGGGACTATCCCATTATGTCAGAACTGTGCGTCCTCATCGTAGTTTTCTTCCGGCTGTTCCTCCGCATCCTCCTCAGGCTGCTCCGGCTCAGGCTCTGCCACGGGCTGACCGCCGTTTGCGATTCGTGCTATCTCGCTGTCAATGATCGGTGACATCTGGTCTCTGAGTGAGTACCAGTCCCATATCTCCCCTTTGAGCATCGCCTCAGAAAGATTGTTCATGACTCCACGGGTGCTGAAATTGTAGTTTCCTTCACCGTACATCCTCTCTCCCATTCCGCTGCCGTAGTCGAACCAGGGAGTGCAGTCACGGATATATGAACGTATAGCGTCATACTGCTCCTCAGTCACAACGCTCCTTACCTCGCCTGTACCGGAAGTCACCGGCGTTACTGCCTTTTCCCTTGCAGCAGCCACGTACTCCGGCTGTGAAGCTGCAAGCCTCTCACATCTCATAAGAGCTGCCGCAGCCTCCGGATGACTGGAGTTCTTCACCAGCATCATGGCGCTGTAGTCGCAGGCATAGTAAGTCTTGTCACTGTCAGGAGACTTCGGGAATGGTACGACCATAAGGTCTGCATCAGGATTTTTTGCGTTGGACGCTCCCAGCGCCCATTCGCCCATTGCGTAGAACAGAGTGTTTCCGTCAGTGGGAAAGCTGTATCTGTCTCTGCGGTCGTAGTAACCGTTTGCGGCAAGTCTTCCCATAAAGTTCTCAGCCTGCTCTATGGCAGGATCGTTTATATTGTTCACCAGTCCGCTGCCGTCGGAGTTCACCACACGGCTTCCGGCGGACGCCAGTATCGCATGACCGAACCAGCCGTTTATGCCATAGCGGTACGTACCCTCGGGAGCGCTGCCTGTGAACTGTGCTATCATATTTTCAAAGCTGTCCCAGTCCCACTCGCCGTTCTGATAGAGGGTGTAAGGATCGGAAAGTCCGTTTTCATTTACAGTCTTTCTGCTGTAGGTAAGGATAATGGGATCGGTTATCCTGTAGGGCATAACGTAGTGGCTGCCGTTATATGTGAGAGCGTCTATGGCAGGCTGCATATCGTCCCACAGACCTTCATTCACGCCCATAATGTCGAAATAGGGATCAAGGGGCTCAAACTGATCTCTTGCCACACCGTCCGGGAGTGCAGCGCTGTCATAGGGGAATATATCCACTTCCTCACCAGAGAGAATCATTTCAGACAGCCTTGTGTATTTATTCTCTGCATCGACCTGTATACAGTTCACCGCAGCTCCGTACATATCCTCGAACATGGATATAGCGACCGACTTAGCTCCGCCGTCTGTAGGGTTGAGGTCGAAATCTCCGAGCCAGGTCAATATAGTTCCGTCTATACCGAGACCTGTATCCTCAGGCTCAGTGACATCTTCCACGGGTGCAGCGGCGGCAGGCTCTGTCTGCTGCGGTACTGTTTCCGGTTCTTCCTTTGGTACTGCAGCGCATGAAGCAGCTGCGGTCATTACTGACACAGCAGCAACGATACCGGCAAGAGTCCTATTAAATTCCTTCATAAGATATTGCTCCTTTCTGAACACTGCGAAGGCACAGCGCTCACATTCAACATTATACTATATTTTCTTATCAACGTCAAGTGAACGGGAATGTTTTTAGCTGACTTTATCTGTCATAGCCGGAGTTCTGCGGCGCTGAGGTCTAACAGATCATGTCTCCACTTAATATATTCGCACGGCGGCGGCATCTCCGGACAACTCACCACCTTCCGGAGCTGAGCGTATACTGTCTAAGGAGGTGATGATATGTACCGTGAGATACTGCTGTCAGCCATAGTGAGTATTGACATATACCTTGCGGCATCCGCCTGCTGCAGCGGCGGTATACGCATACCGCTGCTGCCGGCAGCAGTTATAAGCACGATATGTGCCGCAGTCATGGGGACGGCTACTGGGCTTTCATTGTGTCTTTGCGGTCTGCTGCCGGAGGGACTCTTTGAAGTCCTCAGCTTTGCCGTACTTATGTGCATAGGCTCGGTGACTGTGTTAAAGAGCGTCATGCGTTCCATAATGAAGAAGCTGGCTGACCGTGAGGAGCTGTCCCTGCGGCTCGGAGGATGCAGCATAGCGCTTCGTCTGTACCTGGACGATACTGCTGCGGATATGGACAGATCAAAGGAGCTGTCAGTACCGGAGGCTGCGGCAATGGCTGCGGCGGGCTCCTTTGACTGTGCCGCTACCGGACTGAGCTGCGGAGGCAGCGGCATTTCGCCGGCAGCGGCAGCACTCTGCACACTTGTCATCGGGTTTGCGGCTCTGGGACTGGGGATGCTGACAGGCAGAAAGATCTCCTCCCTGCGTCATGATCTGTCATGGGTGGGAGGAGTGGTCATAATAATGTTTGCACTGTATAACGCATACAGGGAGTTATTTTGAGCGCCGGGATCCTAAAGGGGTTTCACCCCTTTAGCGGAGTCCGGAGGC
>DNLQ01000029.1 GCA_003488415.1 Ruminococcus sp.
TGCCTGCACCAGGTGTGCCGCCGCCGAAACCATACCAGTCATCAACGTCAGCGAGCCAGTGCATCAGGTAGTAACCGTCTGTACCGGAGTATGCGGAAGCCATATCCTTAGCGATAGGATTGAAAGCGTCGCCGCCCTTCTCCTGCTTGTCAGGGTAGTCCTGAGGCTGAGGGCACTCAGAAAGAGCATCTGCCTTGATTCCCTTGTCGCCTACCTTACCGGAAGCGATATCCCAGAAGGTGTCGTACTCAACATCGCCGTAGCCGTAAGCCTCAGTTGACCAGCCGGGGATAAGAGCCTCGGTTGTCTTCCAAGCCTTCTCCAGATCCTTAGATGTGGAGCTGATAAGGTTCTTGCTTGCAAGTACATCGTGCATAGCACAGATCCATGTGATGTAGGACATAGCCTCTGATGTGGACTCGTGACCGTAGTCAGGAGCCTCAACGATCAGTGTCTCAACACCGTGGTAAGGAATACCGAATGAAGCGCCATTCGTATTCTTACTGAGATAGCCATTTTTCTGACCGTTTGTGATAACGTCATCATACAGAGACTCAAACATCTTTGCGAATGACTCGTTTGCGCCGTTCTCAGTTGCGAAGCTGTTAGCAGCAGATGCGCTGAATGCAGGCATAACTGCTGAAGCAGACATTGCAGCAGTGAGGATACCAGCTGTGATTGCCTTAGTCTTCTTACTAATCATTGCTTTTTAACCCCTCTCATAAAATTTGGTTAAGTTGATAGCTTGTCAGACGGCACCTGCCGCTGACTCGTAATACGAAAATACTTCGCACCTTGTATGCCATAGTGAATACACCCTGTTCACGAATCATGCACACAATTCTCAAATTATTTTCATACTAATTATATTCCACATTTCCCTTAATGTCAACAGTTTGCAGGTTTTTCATTTTTGGAAAACTTTTTTTTGGTGCAATGCACACATTCTTTCACGGCTTTTTGTGCAGTTTGTCTACGGGTACTTTTTGCCCGAAATACGCTTTATTAACATATTATTAATTAATCATTTATTTAAATCCGACTGTCCTATGATTCATCTGTTTTCCTCTATTCTTTCACATATCCCACATAATACCGGTGTAATATTTCTACAGAATTGCTGAATCCGGTTCACTTGCTGAAACTGTGCCCGCCGGAGCATTTAACACCTTGTTCATCTTTTGTTAATCGTTTGTTAATGTTATTCTGTCATAATATTAGGGTATAATGTGATAGTATGTCTGCTCGCCGGAACCATTACAGTGCAGGTCCTGTGAAGCCGCTACTGTACATTAATATAATGCAGCTATGCGGAAAGGAGAAGCTCATGATCAATATCGAGAACCTGACCAAGTTCTACGGCAGCAACAGAGCCGTGAACAATATCAGCTTTACTATAAATGATAATGAGATACTGGGTTTTCTCGGGCCTAACGGTGCCGGAAAATCCACTACTATGAATATGATAGCCGGCTACCTGCCAATGTCAGCAGGCAAGGTCACTATCTGCGGGACGGATATTTCCAAGGATCCCGTAAAGGCTAAACGCTCCATCGGCTACCTCCCGGAGATACCTCCCGTGTACCCGGATATGCGTGTATGCGAATACCTGTCATTCTGTGCAGGACTCAAACGCATCCCGCTGGGAGACAGAAAAAAGGAGATAGACCGTGTTGAGGAACTCCTCAAGATCAAGGATGTACGCAGAAAACTTATAAAGAACCTTTCAAAGGGCTACAAGCAGCGTGTGGGCTTTGCACAGGCACTCCTGGGAAACCCGAAGTTCCTTATCCTGGACGAGCCTACAGTCGGTCTCGATCCCAACCAGGTAGTTGAGGTAAGAAAGATCATCACAGACCTCAGAAAGGAGCACTCTGTCATTTTCAGCTCACACATCCTCTCCGAAGTCAGTGCCGTCTGTGACCGTGTTGTCATCATCAACAAGGGCAATATCAAGGCTATCGACACTATTGAGAATCTTGAAAAGAACTACACCGGAAACCTTATCCTCCACATCAAGCTCAAAGGCGACAGGACTACTGCTTCAAAGATCATTGAGCTGACAGAGGGCGTCAAGGAGATAAGCGCTGTAGAGTCTTCCGGAAATGATATCTTCTCCTTTACCGTCACTATCGACGGCGAGGAGGATGCAGTCCGCACTTCCCTTATGTCCGAGCTTATCGCAAATGATATACAGATCACGGAGATCTATACCGACAAGCCCGACCTTGAGGAGGTCTTCGTCAAGCTGATAAACCAGGAGACCAGAAGCAAGGGTACAGATGATCTGCTCCGTGAGCTCGTTGAGGCTGACGGCGGAGACTCAAAGACCGCAGCCGAGCCGGAAGCAGACACAAAGGAGGGTGATGAATAATGTTCTCAGTATACAAAAAAGAAGTACAGTCCTTCTTCTACACTCCGTTTGCATATGTTTCTGCGGCGCTGTTCATTTTCCTGTTCACCATGATGTTCAACATCGCCATAAGCAAAATGGATTCAAGCTCCATCCACTTTACCTTTACGGAGATATTCTACGACATAACCTTTTACTTCATTTTCCTCGTACCTATTATGACCATGCGTTCCTATGCCGATGAACGCAAGTTCGGCACAGAGATTCTCCTTATGACTTCTCCGCTTAGTGTATGGCAGATAGTCTTAGGAAAGTTCCTCGCCACTATGACCGTATTCTGCTTCATGCTCCTCTGCTCCGCTATATTCCCGATCTTCACGTCTATTTACGGAAGCGTTGTCATCGGTCAGCTCATATGCGCCTATGTCGGATTCTTCCTCTGGGGCGCAATGTTCATCGCTTTAGGTCTGCTGATATCCTCCTTTACCGAGAACTCCATCATCGCTGCCATCATCGGCGAGATCGTCATGTTCGTATTCCTGTTCTTAGACCAGTTCT
>DNLQ01000032.1 GCA_003488415.1 Ruminococcus sp.
GGCTCTATCTTACGGGCTGTCTCGTTCATCTTTCCGAGAAGATCATCTGATATGCTGCCTGTTATTTTCAGCTTCTTCAACGGGAAGTTCAGTACTGCCTTCTCTACTCCATCCAGTTTCCCGATAGCTTCTTCGATCTTTGCTCCGCAGTGTGCGCAGTCAAGATTGTTCACCGTGAACTCGTGTGTTTTCTCCGTTTCAAGAGGAACTATGCTTACCTCAGGCTCTATCTTACGGGCTGTCTCGTTCATCTTTCCGAGAAACTCCTCTGTTATGCTGCCTGTTATTTTCAGCTTCTTCAATGGATAATTCAGTACTGCCTTCTCTACTTCCTCCAGCTTCCCGATAGCCTCTTCGATCTTCGCTCCGCAGTGTGCGCAGTCAAGGTTCTGTATCTCGTAAATTCTATCCATAAGGCATTGTCCTTTCTACCATCAAACATATGAACAATTGTTCATATGTTTATGATATCATATAATTACCTGTTTGTCAATACCTTTCAGAATTTTTCTTGAATCATTTTTCCTGCTGTGTTATAATATGAAAAGAATAGCTGATAAAGACTCACCGATTCACCCGGAATACTTTCCCTCTGTCAGTGTGCCGCTATTTCCGGCTGTATTCCGTATCATGTGCGGAGGTGTGTCCCGTTTACCGGCATATTTTCTCTGCGTAACCTTTTATTTAGCCGGTATATCTTTATTTAAAGAAGGAGAAATAATGAAAGGAACAAAGCATACCGCTTTCAGAAATACCGGTATCACCGGTGCAGAACGCATAAACGCTCCCACGGACTCGGGACTGACTTCAGAACAGGTAAAGCTCCGGCAGAGCCAGGGACTGTGCAACACTCCCCCTGAACCGCCTTCCAAATCAGTGAGCGACATTATGGCCGGCAATGTGTTTACCTACTTCAACCTCATTTTCGTGACTCTTGCCGTTCTGATAATCTACACCGGCTCCTACATGGACCTGACCTTCATGCCCGTCATCATAGCAAATACCTGCATCGGCATCTTCCAGGAGCTTCGGTCAAAGCGTGTTCTCGACAAGCTCACTGTACTGCACGCTCCCGTTACCTCCGTCATCAGGGACGGCAAAGAAACAAGCGTCAGGTCGAAAGACCTTGTGCTGGACGATGTGGCTGTTTTCCGTGCAGGAAATCAGATAACCGCCGATTCTGTGGTGATAGACGGCAGTGTCTCTGTAAACGAATCCCTGCTTACCGGCGAATCCGATGAGATAGCTAAGTCTGCCGGTGACACACTCATGTCCGGCAGCTTCATCGTCTCAGGATCCTGTAGGGCAAGACTGGAAAAGGTTGGCGCTGAGTCCTATATCTCAAAACTCACCATTCAGGCTAAGAAGTCCCGGCACGGTGAACAGTCTGAAATGATACGCTCCCTCAACCGCATCGTCAAGTTCGCCGGCATCGCTATCATCCCCATAGGTCTGATGCTCTTCGGGCGGCAGTATATGGCTGCCGGCGACTCCCTCAATGACAGCATCCGCTCAATGGTGGCGGCTGTAATCGGCATGATACCTGAGGGACTCTTCCTTCTGGCAAGTACTACCCTCGCCCTCAGCGCAATGCGCCTTGCACTGGGTAAAGTGCTCGTGCACGATATGAAGTGCATCGAGACTCTTGCAAGAGTGGACGTGCTGTGTGTGGACAAGACCGGCACTATCACCGAAAATACCATGTCTGTAACCGGTCTGATACCTGTACAGGAAAAATACACTCAGGAGGAACTGGAGTCAATGCTCAGTGACCTGGTATCTGCTCAGTCCGCTGACAACGCTACTATGGCTGCTCTGAAAAACCGCTTCGTTTCTCCCTCCGGTATGCCTGTAAACAGGCATACGGGCTTTTCTTCAGAGTTCAAGTACAGCAGTGCGGAGGTAAATCACGGCGGAAGAAAAGTCTCACTTGTACTCGGCGCTCCGGAGACAGTTCTCCGTGAGGCATTTGAAGGTCACAGGACTATGACTGAGGAGCTTAACCGCAAAGGCTGCAGAGTGCTTGCTCTCGCCGAGTATAACGGCATCCCAGACGGCAAGGCTCTTACCTCGGAGGCTGAGGCGCTCTGCTTCGTCCTGCTTTCAAATCCCGTCCGCAGGAACGCTCAGGAGACCTTCGGCTTCTTCCATGAACAAGGCGTCTGTATCAAGGTCATCTCCGGCGACAACCCCGTTACTGTCTCCGAGACTGCAAGACAAGCCGGCATTGAGAACGCTCACAGCTTCATCGACGCATCCACGCTTACTACCGACAGCTCAATCGCTGATGCCGCTTCAAGATACACTGTGTTCGGAAGAGTAACTCCCGAACAGAAACGCAAGCTCATCAAGGCTCTGAAGTCCGCCGGACATACCGTTGCTATGACCGGTGACGGTGTGAATGACGTGCTCGCACTACGTGACGCTGACTGCTCAGTGGCTATGGCGTCGGGCAGTGACGCTGCTGCACAGGCGTCCCAGCTCGTACTCCTGGAATCAGACTTCTCACGTATGCCGGAGGTTGTTATGGAAGGCAGAAAGGTCGTAAATAACCTTGAACGCTCCGGCAGCCTCTTCCTCGTCAAAAATATCTTCTCGCTGCTCATGTCCGTGGTGACTCTCTTCTGGGGCATCAGCTACCCCTTCGTTCCCTCCCAGATCACACTTATCAGTATGTTCACAATCGGCATCCCGGCTTTCTTTCTCTCACAGATACCCAACAGCGAGATTATTCGAGGAAAGTTCATGTCAAACGTCCTCCTCAAAGCACTCCCTGCCGGTATCACAGATACTGTAGTTGTGTCAGCCATGGTATTCTTCGGCAGCATCTTCTCCTTGGGTGAGAACGAGATCGCTACCGGCGCTATCGTCCTCCTCGGCATCGTGGGACTTATGATCCTCTTCTCCATTAGCCGTCCCATGAACAGTATAAAGTGGGGCATCTGGATCTTCTGCGCCGTGGGACTTACTGCCGGTATGCTCCTGATGAACGACTTCTTCGGTCTGTCCCCCATTACACTGAAATGCTTCCTCCTCTGCGCCGACTTCGCTATCATCGCTGAGCCTATGCTCAGATACCTCTCGTCGCTTGTCAGATTCCTGGAGGGATTCTTCTCACGGACTGCCGGAAGTGAACAGAAATAGCCTGATGTTAACCTCGGTTAACAAATGTCCAGATCAGTGCAATCCATGCAAAAGGCTTAAAACAGGCAATTCTGAGTTTTGTTATCATGTGCTAACCACTTTCAGAATATTTTTTCGCTTTTTTCGTCTTTTTTGCCCCTTAAAATCACTTGTATATGAAAGCGCTTTCACAGGTCTGCCGATCAGCTTGTTTTTTTGCGAAAGGGGTGATTCTATGATCGCTGACTCTGAACACATTTACGGAGGTGAGAATGCCATTTTTACTACGGTTATGAAAACTGATACGCTTACTGATGACCGGGACTACGTCAATCAGCTCATTGCAGAGTGTCCGCACTCAAAGGACGCTCTCGGCAAACTGTACGATATGTTCCGGAAAAGCGTATTCGCTCTTGCATTCAGTATTACTTCCGACTACCACCTCTCCGAGGACTGCGTCATAGAGACCTTCGTCAGACTTACCCAGGCTGAGCATTTCAATCCCCGGAAAGGTGACGGCAGAGGCTTTATCCACAAGATCGCACGCAACGTTGCAATGGAGCTTTACCGCAGCTACAAAACACGTAAAACAGACTTCTTCATTCAGAGCTACGGTGAGGCTGATAAGACTGTCGAGGACAGTATTTTTATAAATCAGCTCCTGAAACACCTTAATATGAAACAGAGACAGATCGTCATTATGAAGGTGTGCAGCGGACTGACCTTCAAGGAAATAGCCAGGATCATGGTGATGCCCGAATCTACGGTGAAATCACGCTACCATAAGGCTATGGATATTCTCAAGGAAAAGGCAGGTGTTAAAGGTGAATAAGGACTACGATCACAATGATATCGAGAAGCTCCTCAGCGATAAAATGAACGAGCTTTCTCAGTCTGTCGATTGCTTCGACAAGATCACAGAAAGAGCCTTTCCGCAGAGCGACCGGGATTTTTCCGGAAGCGAGTTCACCGTGACCGGCCTTGAAAACATCACGGGGCGTTCAAAACGCAGCAATTTCATCAGGTGGATCGCTTTTGCCGCCGCTGCTGCCCTGTTCGTCTTCGTCATTCCAAAAACCAGCTTTTTCTCAGGAGTCATGTCAAAGATCAGCTACTCGGACAAGGAACTGTACAAGTCGATCGTCAGCGAGATAAACGACGCTGCCGGAAACAGCAGCTACATCTCCTTCGATGTTCCTCTGGATTATTATATCGCTAATGATGTTCTCATCACTCCCCTTCTGAGCTGCCCATTTGAGAAAAGCGGCAGGGAAAACGTTTTCGTAAGAGTTTACATCAGAATGATCGGCGGACTGCTTACAAATCAGGTCTACGCTGTTGAGTACCATGATACCTATACAGCATCCAACTTCATTGCTGCGGCTGCTTCCAAGGCTGAGTTCTCAGACTCAGAGGCTGCCGGTCTCGGCGATAATACTCCCTATACCATCAATAATGAAGCTCTCGACAATGCTCTCGACATGAACCTATGCAGCGACAGCGGCAATCTTTCCCTAACAGACGGAAAAGCTGTCTCCGCAGCTTCTTTCAGCCTTCCGCAGAATCTGAAGCTCGGTGACAATATAGTCGCAGGTGCTGTGACAGATGTGGTTTACTATCATATGAACGCAAGGTTTGAAAAACAGCATTACTATGATATCCGCACCTACGACAGCAATTCAGACAGCTTTCAGACTCTGGAGCTGCCTGACAGAAGAACTATGTGGAAGGAATCAGTTTACCTCAGCGGCAGACCTGCTTTCCCCGACGATGACTGCTCCTGCTTTGAGAAGACAAGGTTCTTTAATGCTGAGCCTCCTTCGACATTCGAGCCTTGCTGGGCTGCCTACTATCCGCTGTCCTCCGAATCTCAGCTCCCGGACTATTACGGCAATAAGCTGGAACTTGAACACGTCAATTTCTCCAGACTCGGAGTATTCAGCACTATTTACTCCCCTCCCGGTTTCTGCTGTGACAACTTCCGGATGTATTTCTCACCGTGGGACACATATATCCCTATATCCAGCAAAGGATTCAGAGATTGTATAATCATCTGCGGAAACCAGACCGTCAGCGCTCCTGAAGATCTTATCCTCGATTATTCTCCCACCGCTCCCGCTCAGAAGGACAGCATTATCTTCAGTCCGTACTGCACTCAGGAGTTTATCAGTCAGCTTGAAGAAAACAAAGAGGTAATTGAACAAAACATCGCTTCTGCAAAAGCTAACCTTGACTCATCCAGGTCTCATCTCGAATGGCTAAGGTCAGAACTGGAAGCTATGGAAAAATCTGACGAATACGACGATAAAGACAAAGAAAAGATTAGCCGCTCAATTACCGAATCAGAGACTATCTGCGAACACTTTGAAAAAGAAATCCTTTCCAATACTGACCTTCTGGAAAAGCTGAAGGACTTAAAATCCAATAACTGACCTCAGAGCAGAACTCGCTCAGCTCTGCGGACACCAACAAAAGAAATGGCTTTGCCCGGACTTCTGTCCGGGCAGCTTTTGTTATTTTTGTGAAATATATCATGCTCTCTTGATTTGTCTGTTCTTATGTGGTAAAATATATTAGTCGGATGTATCCCATAATTATTGCAGTGGTATCGAAGTGGTCATAA
>DNLQ01000191.1 GCA_003488415.1 Ruminococcus sp.
TTCTGCTGATTGCCGCCCGAAAGGGCATTCACCGGAGTATCCGGCGAGGGAGTCTTTATATCAAGGAGCTTAATGTACTCCTCAGCAAAGCTCTCAGCCTGCGCCCGGGTGAATGGATGGAAAAAGCCGTTTACTGCCTGGAGCGCAAGTATTATATTATCCCGTACTGACAGTTCACCTATGATCCCGGCGTTCTTCCTGTCCTCCGGCAGATAGGCAATACCGTGTTTCATGGCTTCTATGGGACAGGTTATCTTCACGGATTTTCCGTTCATACTGACATTTCCGGAGGTGACCTTATCCGCACCGAATACAGCTCTTACGCACTCGCTGCGTCCTGAGCCGAGCAGTCCGGCAAATCCTATGACTTCTCCGCGGCGTATACTGAGATCTACAGGCTCAATACCTGCTGAGCTGCACAGTCCCTCTGCTTGGTATACAATGTCCGCATCCTCTGCCGTAGGCTGACTGCCGCTCAGTTCCGACATATCCTCAAGCTCTCTGCCGAGCATGGCAGACACAAGCTCTATCTTCGGGAGACTGCTGACGGGGTATTCACCTACCAGTGCGCCGTCACGCAGTACAGTTATCCTGTCGCATATTTCATAGACCTGATCCAGAAAGTGAGTCACGAAGATCATACCCGTTCCACGTTCCTTCAGTTTCCGCATAAGTCCGAACAGCTTTTCTGTTTCTGAGTCATCAAGGGAGGAGGTGGGTTCGTCGAGAATAAGAACAGAAGCGTTCATATCCACAGCCCTTGCAATGGCGATCATCTGCTGGACGGCTATTGAGCAGTCAGCGAGCTGGGTATCCGGTTCAGCATCTATGCCTAAGGAGCTGAGGAGGTCACCAGCCTTTTCACGCATTTTTCTCCGGCTAACGAATCTGCCCTTACCTCTGCCGAGGTAGATATTCTCCGCTGCGGTGAGATTTGGGCAGAGGGGGATCTCCTGATACACAGTACTGATGCCGAGAGTCTGAGCTTCCTGAGGAGATCGTATCTGAACTGCGTCCTTGTGTCCGTGTATGAAGATACAGCCGCTGTCCTTTGGGTATACTCCGGTGAGCACTTTGATAAGCGTGGATTTTCCTGCGCCGTTTTCACCCATAAGTGCGTGTATCTCGCCCCTGCGGAGAGTGAGATCAACTCCTCTGAGTGCTATGACTCCCGGGAAACTCTTATTTATACCACGCATTTCAAGCAGTATACCGTCTTCCATACGCCATCTCCCTTCCGTTACAGCGCTCAGCTCTGCCGGAGAAATACCGCAGAGCTGAATGCTGCTGAATAAAACAGCAAGGCAGGACAGACCTGCTGTCCCACCGTCTGATCTGATCAGATACCGTAGGTATCGATATCCTCCTGAGTGATATGTTCGGCATCGAAACCTTTTTCTTCCATGATGATGTTCTTTTCCGGAAGAGTGCCGCCGTTTTCAAGAGTATCTATTACCTCCCGGATTTTTTTTGCCTGGAATGGATTGCACTGACCGTCATAGTTCCAGTTTCCTGCTTTCAGCTCCTCCAGTGCCCATTTGTTGCAGTCGAAGCCCATAATAACAACGTCCTTGCCGACTCCGTGGGAGATGTTTGCTCTGTCGAGCGCAGCAGCAGCGCCCTTTGCCATATCGTCGTTCTCGGCATAGATGACATTGAACTTCTTTCCCGAGTCGATAGCTGACTGAACGATCTGCTGAGCCTTTTCAGCTCCCCATTCAGCGGTCTGCTGAGTCACGATATTCCAGCCATCTGATTTTGCGGCATTCTCAAGGGCTTCCGAGCGGCCCTGCTGTGCAGCTGAGCCGATTATTCCCTGGATGTGGATAATATCATACTTATCCAGCTTCTGATCCCTGAGCCAGTTAACGGCAGTCTCCCCCTCTTTTTTCATATCGGAGACTATGGATGCTTCATAAAGGCTCTCGTCTGCATCTATAGAACGGTCGAACAGTATCACTCTGACACCGGCATTCTTTGCGTCCTTCAGCACTGAATCCCAGCCTGCGGTATCCGCAGCGGAGAGCAGCAGATAATCCACTTCATCCTGTATGAATTTCTGTGCGTGTGTGATCTGTTCGTCATTTTTTCCGCTGTAGGCAAATGTGGCATCAAAGCCGTTCTTCTGGGTGAACTCTGCCTTCATATCCTTATCATTTGCAGTCCTGTAGCCCGACTCATTCGGATCGTTGTTTATGATACCTACCCTTATCGTCCCTCCGGCTTCCGGCGGGTTTGCAGGCGCAGTCCCACAGCCTGCGAGCAGTGAAGCACTGAGTACAGTACTTGCAATAAGAGCCCATACCTTTCCTGCTTTCATTAATAACACTCCCTCATACATAAGCATAACTCCGGCATCTATATACCGGCATTATCTGTTTTTCCCTCATAGCTGCCGGACTATTTTCCGGCAGCTATTATATTTCCGCGCATCTCTGCGGCATTGAGATCCTTGACAGAATTACGCTCTTTCAGATCCGGGTTGAAAAGAACGTCCTTATGATCTGCCTGGGGAGCTGCTATCTGATCCAGAAGTGATCTTGCAGCCATTTCACCAAGTCTCCTGTGCGGATGCGCTGCTGTTGTAAGAGGAACGTCACATATCGGAGCCAGGGAGGAATCATCTATGCCGACTATCGAAACTTCGTCCGGAACGCTGATGCCGTATTCCTTGCAGAACTGCAGCAGGGATATAGCTGCGTCATCGTTGTAACAGACCACAGCTGTAGAGTTTCTAAGCATCTCCATAAGTCTTTCCCTGCCGTACTGGAACAGCTTTTTCATTTCGGCAGCGGCGAACCATATGACGTTTTTCTCGGCAGAGTTTGCACCGTGAGCAATACAGCTCTCCATAAATCCCTTGTAGCGTTTATGTCCCTGGATGTTATCCAGTGCGAAGATCGCAGATATACGTGTATGACCGTTATTAAAGAGGTGGTCTGTCACCATCTTTCCGGCTGCAACATCGTCCATAGCCACACATGGGAAGTCTGACCAGGGGTACTTGGCGTTGAAGAATACCAGCGGGACGTTGCTTCGTTTCAGCTCCATATACAGATCCATATTAGGATTTGGAAGAGCGCTTTTTGATGGCTCTACTATCAGTCCCTGTACACCGTGGGACATCATGCTCCTGAGAGCCTGAGTCTCCTCGTACACCTGATTATGCGTAATGGCGAGCTGCATGGCGTAGCCTGCTTCATTCAGCACGCTCTCTATGCCTGTAACTATGTACGGGAAGATGTAGTCGCTGAAATAGGTGGATATTACGCCTATGCTCCTGGTAAGAGCAGGTACTGCGGTGACTCCGCCCTTAACGAATGTGCCGCTTCCACGCACTCTGCATATTATATTCTCGCTTTCCAGGCGCATAAGTGCCTGTCTTACGGTCTGGCGGCTTACTCCGTGGATGGCGCACAGTTCCTTTTCCGTAAGAAATCTGTCATTAGGTTTCAGCTTTTCGGTAGCGATGTAGTTCTTTGCCCACTCCACTATCGTAAGGTATTTGTAATCTTCCATAATGTCCTCCATTCATTCAGATGCGGCGCAAAGGCTGCACCGGGGCATTCATTCTCTACATTATAATATCACAGCATTTCCTATTTGTAAATACAACTCTGGAGATTTGTATTCATATTTGTATATACAGCTAAAAATTTGTACGGTTATTAGTGCAAGATGCACAAGTTTCAAGATGTGATTTAGTTAATATTGCTTTACCGGAGATTCGGGATCTGTCTGCCTTGACTTTGTTTTACCCCCATGATATACTTTATTATAAATGTTGACCGTACCGGACGTGAAAGGAGAAGCCATGCCGCAGATAATTGAGATAAGGGAGCTTTCAGCTCCTGAGCTGATACCATACACCAACACATCTGAGCTTAAACTAAGGGATATGTTCTTACCTGAACCAGGAGTATTCATCGCCGAAAGTCCGAAGGTCATAAGGACAGCGCTTGATTCGGGATTTGAGCCGCTTTCTCTGCTTATGGAAAGGAAGTACATGACCGGGCAGGCGGCGGACATTATAGACCGGTGCGGAGATATACCGGTATATACCGGAGACGGGAGCGTACTTGAACAGCTCACCGGATTCCGGCTCACTCAGGGAGTACTGTGTGAGATGCGGCGGAAGGAGCTGCTGCCGGCTGAGAACGTGCTGAAGAGGGCGGAGCGGATCGCTGTGCTGGAGGATATAATGAACCAGAATAACGTTGGCGCCATATTCCGTTCCGCAGCAGCTCTCGGGATGGATGCGGTCCTTCTGACCTCCGGATGCAGTGATCCTCTGTTCAGACGCTGTGTAAGGGTGAGCATGGGAAGTGTATTCCAGCTTCCCTGGGCGTATCTTCCGGAGGGGAACTGGCTCGATATGCTTAAAGGTCACGGATTTACCTGTGCGGCAATGGCACTGAGGTGTGATACAGTACGGATAGATGACAGCCGTCTGCGCTCTGCCGGAAAACTGGCAGTAGTTCTTGGTACTGAGGGAACAGGACTCAGACAGGAGACCATAGACGGCTGCGACTATACAATAAAGATACCCATGTCTCACGGAGTGGATTCACTGAATGTAGCTGCCGCAAGTGCAGTGGCATTCTGGGCACTGGGAAAGAATGAATGACATAGCCGGCGAAAAAATATTTCAGGAGGTGTCCATATCGTCCCGGCACAAACGAGTATATTAACGAACATGTTCAAAGGAGTGGAACCAAATGACTGACAGCCAGCTCCGGACTCTTATGGAGAGTTCTCCCGAGACCGGACAGCGTGCCTTGTATGAAGAGTACTGCGGCTATGTCTATGCTATCACCGCTAACTGTCTGCGTAACTGCGGCAGTCCGGAGGATATTGAGGAATGTGTGGCTGATGCGTTCATTGCGATCTTCCGTGTGCTCCGTACTGATTCCGGATACGAAGGCGATCTGAAGGGAATAATCTCCACTATCGCCCGACGTACAGCAATAGACGCATTCCGGAAGCTGATGCTCCGAAGCAGCAGGACCGTTTCACTGGATGATATGCCTGCAGAGCTGCCCGGGGAGGAAAGCATAGAGGAAAATGCAGAACGTACCGAGATGCAGCGCATAGTCCTCGACTGTGTAAAGCAGCTTGGAGAACCGGACTCTACCATAATCATCCACCACTACTTCTACGGCAGGACTGCCGGTCAGACTGCCGGATTTCTGAAAATGACCGAGAGCGCAGTACAGAAGCGTCTCCAGAGAGCGAGAAAGAAACTGAAAGGACTGCTTGAAAAAGCAGGTATAAAAGGAGTGTGAGGATATGAACAGCAAGAAAGACATTTTCAGAGTTGATGACAAAGAGATAATTGAACGCATTGCACGGGAGTATCCTGCTCTGACACAAGAAGAATCTGATCGTATTTATGCACGCATATGTGAGAAGATCAAGGATCATGATTCCGGCGAGCAGCTTCACGCCGCAGTTTCCGGAGTCGAGCTGTATCGCAGACCGGCATGGCACAGGTTACTTGGTATAGCTGCTGCATTTGCTGCTGTGGCAGGCATAGCAGGAAGTACTCTTCTGCTCCACCGCAGCACCCCGGGACGTACAGACAACAGTCCTGTTTCCGGCTTCGGTCAGAATGACAGACTGAAGGCTGCTGAGGAACTTACAGACCGCTTTCTTGAAACTGCTTCGGTCATAACAGGAGAGCATACCGTTGACCACAGCGAAAAGAAGGTCATATTCGTAAACTACTCCGAAAGCGCTCCCGGATGGAAAGGGGAGGACATGATCTATTCTCCCGTGACCGACAGCAGACTTGCCTCACCCTCAGATGTTTCATCACCGCTTAAAGGCATAGTTACAGAGGAGTATATGAAAGAGCTTGAGGATAACGGCGGAGCATACTTCTCACGCAGTATAGATGCACTGACCGGTGCTGAGGAAGACGGAGTCCCTCCCACCTTCAAGCTGTTTTCCGGAGAACTATACACCATAATACTTGATCCGTCCGAACCAACCTATACTGAAAAGCCTGTAATAACAGACAGCGGAGATACTGATTTCATAGTCAGACGCACCGCAGATGACGAACTGTACTTCCAGATAGTATGGGACGGTACACAGTGGAGGATCAACAATATAGAAAGGAATAAGCCATGAAAAGACTTTTAGCCGCAGCTGCGGCACTTACCATGCTGACCGGAACATTAGCCTCCTGCGGAGGAAGCGTCCCGGCTGCTTCTGACACATCCGTTCCCGTTGCCGATACCACCGTTTCACAGGCAGAGGGCAGTACTGAGGTCCCGGCAGAACCTGTGGCTGATACTGAGACTTTAAGGCGCATCACTAACGGAATGTACAAATACGAGGAGTTGAGCGCTGTTGCCGGAGCTGCATACGTATGGAATGTGGAAAGGCTGAACGATGATCTGTTCACAGTATCCTACTCCGACGAAGTCGATCAGGAGAGCAGGATCGTACTGACCGATCACAGCTTCAAGGATTTTGCCGAGATACAGTATGAGCTGCCGGAGGAGTTACAGCAGTACGATCAGTGTCACTCAATTCCGCAATTCAATCCTGACGGCAGCTTCAACTGCCTGGCTATAGCAGAGGACAGCGGAGGAATGATTCCCCCGAAGACTCCGGAGGAGGCACAGGACTTTGATTTTGACGCTTACTATGACATACTTAAAACATACTACTATGCGTGCAGCTATGACAAGGACGGAAAGCTGATAAGCTATGCTAAGGTAGAATTCCCGGAGGAATACTATCAGTACGGCTCAGTTCCGCTGGGAGGATCGATGAGCCTGGGCAGAGACATAATAGTACTGATGAACAGTGATGAGCAGAGCGTTTACAGGATAAGTACATCCGACGGCAGCTACTCCAGCATATATACCGGTATTTCCGGTGTAAACGGTTATACCGAGGAGTCCCTTTTCCGTGACCGTGACGGTAAGATGATCCTTGCCACAAGAACCAACAATTACATGACGGAACCCGGTGAGACCGAGGAGCCGATTATAGAGTACCGGGAGATAAAGGATGACGGAACTCTGTCAGATGTGTTCTACAGTGAAAACGAAAGGTATGGCTATAATTCAATGGGCGGCGCCGGCTACGGCGAATACCGTCTGACAGTTCCGAAGGAGGACGGGCTCTACGGCATCAGGGACGATAACTCCGCAGAGCTCCTTATCAACTGGAAAAACTCCGGTATAGAGCAGATGACGGTCTGCCCCATAGGAGATGACGAGTTTGTCGGCGTACTGAATGAGGACAGCGTTGACGATCAGGGAAATTACAGCTACTCTTCAAAGCTGATACATCTTATTCCCAGAGACGCTTCCGAGATGGAGAACACACATATCCTTACCGTAGGACTTCCTGCTTACGGATATATAGACCAGAACCTTGTTAATAAGTATAATAACTCACAGGATAACTACCACGTTGACGTAGTAAACTACGGCGAAATAAACTATGATTCCATTGACTTCACCGCAGAGGAAAAGAGAGCACAGGATGAATTTGAGAAGGCTCTTATCTCCGGTGATATCCCGGATATAGTTGCAGCGCTGCCTCTTTCACAGTATAACAACCTTGCAAAGAAGGGTGTTTTTGAAGACCTGGGACAGCTGATGGACTCCGGAAAAGGTCACAGCCGCAGCGACTTCGTGTCAAGCGTCCTTGATTCGCTCACCTTTGCTGACGGAAAGATCTACGCCATAACTCCCGGTTTCAGTGTAAAGTCCAAGCTGGTAAAGACAAAGGTGTGGGATAAGCCCACATGGACTCTTGACGAGATGATCTCAGTGTACGACAGCCACGAGGATACTGCCATACACCTTTATGACGGCGAAACAAAGCAGGAAATGCTCCAGACAATGGCAAATACACTTGACGGTCTGATCGACTACAAGGAAGCTACCTGCAACTTCAACGATCCTCAGTTCATAAAGGTGCTGGAGTTCTGTAACCGCTTTGTGGACGAGGTACCCAGACCGGACAAATTCACTGACGGCGAGGAAGCAAATCAGGCTTACTGGACTGACCGATTCTACTGGTTCTCCCGTGATGAGGTCGTTACTCTGGATCAGATGGCAGGCGGAGTGGACTACTGTCTGTCAAAGTACCTCCAGGGCGGGGGAGAGGACATGATATACGTGGGCTATCCCTCAGATAACGGCAGCGGCGGAAGAATAGCCATTAACTATCTTATAAGCATAACGTCCGCCTGCAAGGACAAGGAGGCTGCATGGGACTTCCTGTGCTTCATCATTGAAAACAGCATAAATGGTGAGTATGAATATTCGGTACTTAAAGAGATCTTTGAGAAGAACGTATACAGTGAAGTGGGAGTGCAGCATTCCGCCTCCGGAAAGGAGTTCCCGCCGCAGACAAAGGAGGAGGCTGATATGATAAGGGACTACATCCTCTCCTGCCGGAGCATTGAAAATAACTTCGATTCCTCACTCTGGGGTATCATTGAGGAGGAGGCAGGCGAGTATTTCGCCGGAGCTATCTCCGCTGAGGAGGCTGCCGGACGCATCCAG
>DNLQ01000190.1:0-603 GCA_003488415.1 Ruminococcus sp.
TACCGCAGCCGCCCTTGAAGGTACCTATATCCACGTTATCAGAGCTTATCACGAATGTAAAGGATGAGATCTTATCTCCCTCCTCGATGAAACTGGAAAGAGGGAACTTGACGGTATTGCTGCCCTCTGCCCGTCCGATCACCTGATCTGCCGCTATCTGCACGCCCTGAGATGCAGTAACTGTCTCAACAGGGCTTATGTGCTTTGTGGGAGGCTCTGTAGCTTCCTCCGAGGCTTCCTCGGTATCGCTTCCAGAGACCACATCCTGGTTCTCTGTTGTATTCGCAGCCGGAGCTCCGGAGGTATCCGGTGCCGAACTGCTTTTACCCCCGCAGCCTGTGACTGATGATGCCATAAGTAGTGCGGAGAGCATAAATGCTGTCTTTCTTTTCATTAAACCAACTCCTCTCTATCTTACAAAAAAGCCGCTCAAAGACATTATACCACAAAGCTGATATTTATGCAACATTATTCAGTTTTTTTACATCAATTTACACAGGGCACAAAACAGGGGACTGCTGTTATGCAGTCCCCTGTGCATCATCAATATCCGCCGCTCCAGTCACCGGAGTAATCGTTCCAGCCCCCGGAGTTATCCGTCCA
>DNLQ01000190.1:684-11562 GCA_003488415.1 Ruminococcus sp.
GCCCCCGGAGTTATCCGTCCAGCCTCCGGAATTATCCGTCCAGCCTCCGGAATTATCGCTCCAGCCCCCGGAGTTATCCGTCCAGCCTGTACCGGAGTTGTCTGTCCATTCCGTAGCAGGATTGTCGTTCCAGCCGCCGGAGTAGTCTGTCCAGCCTGTAGTATCAGACCAGCCCGTACCTCCGCCCGAGCTCCAGTCATTCGGAGCATCTGTGGGAGTATCCTGAGGCACATCACCATTCTGTGTAGGATCAGCAGCCGCTGTAGTCGTTGTACTGTAATCCACTCCGGGCATTATAGCTATCGGTATCCTTCCGCTGTAGAACACGAAGCCCGAGCCCATAGTAACTGTGATGACGTAGTTTGTGTGTGAAGTAGAGACCGTTGAACCGGCAGGCTTGGTCTTAGCCGCAGCAGTTGCAGTAGTGACTGCACCTTCCTGAGCGGTCGATGTCTCAACTGACGCAACAGCATTTGCACCGCCGTTTCCGTCATCCTGTCTGTGTATACTCTCTCTGCCTATGCTCGTCATTATCTTCTCACTTGGGGTTATAGGGAACCTGACGAAGAAAAGCAGTACCAGCAGCGTAAGCAGCACGAATCCGGCGCATGATGTCACCGTAAGACGTGTGGACTTTTTAAGGCTGCCGTAGAATGTAGCTATCCTTTCCATTTATCCTTTGCACTCTCCTGTCATTTATATGTGTAGCTTACTATTTATTTTACAGCATATCGGTACAAAAGTCAATGAAAATCAGGTGAAAACCCATAACAAAAATAATCTCTCACCCGCACGGGACTTCATAAAAAATGCACAGTAGTCAGATACTGCCCCTTATACGGCTGATAACGCTCTTTTCCAGTCTTGAGACCTGAGCCTGGGAGATACCTATTTCTCCTGCTACCTCGGTCTGAGTCTTTCCCTGGAGGAAACGTTTGCGGAGTATCTCTTTCTCTCTGCTGCCAAGCGCTTTGATCGCATCACGGACTGCTATCTCGTTCATAAGGCTCTCGATACCGTCCCTGTCACCTATCTGATCCATTATGGTCAGTGCGTCACCGGAGTCGCTGCACACAGGCTCGTAAAGGGAAACCGGATCGCTGATGCTCTCCAGGGCTATCACTACATCCGCACGGTTTTCACCTATCTCACGGGCTATCTCCTCAACGTCCGGCTCACGCTGGAGTGCGAATGTCAGCTTCTCCCGTGCCTGTATCGCTTTGTATGCAAGATCACGGAGAGAACGGCTGACCTTCACATGGGAACAGTCACGGAGATGTCTGCGGAGTTCGCCGGCTATCATGGGGACGCAGTAGGTGGAGAACCTCACCTCCTTGGAGAGATCAAAGTTATTTATCGCCTTGATAAGTCCCACTACTCCTATCTGGAAAAGATCCTCTATATCCTCTCCCCTGCCGGTAAACCGCTGTATCACGCTCAGTACAAGTCTCAGGTTGCCTTTTATCAGCTTATCCCTGGCAGCCTTACTGCCTGTCTCCCTGATCTCCCTCAGAAGCTGTATCTTTTCTTCCTCCTTCAGTACCGTGAGCTCAGATGTGTTTATCCCTGAGATGACTACTTTATTGTAAGCCATTACATCGCCCCTTTCCTGATAATCAGTGTTGCCTGTTTCAGACAGTTGATACAGGAAAGATATGACATAGCGCAGAGAAAGGCCCCGAGCAGTACGGGACTGTCTCAGGGCTTTAAACGTTATTTACCTGACCTTGCGGTTCAGCTCCACGCAGCCTGCGCCTGAAGCTGCCCAGAATATCGGAGAGAATGCAGTGTTGCTGCATCCCACCAGGAAGAGCAGCACTCCGCAAAGGGTAACTGCAAAGAATACTGCTCCGGTCACAGAGTTCTTTCTCTTCATGTTCCGGAAGCTCAGCACCAGTGCTGCCAGCAGCAGTACTACAAGCGCTATAAGCGAGGGAATGCCCCTTGTTGCAGCAGTATACAGGTATTCATTGTACACTCTGTCAAATGTGCCCTTATTGGTAAGGATCACATTTGTAATGTCATCTTCCTCTGTACCGCCGATAGTGGAGTCCTTGTAAAGCTGGGGGTAGACAAGCTGATCCGGGCCTGTTCCGGTAATGGGGTAGTTGGAGATGATATTGAGTGTCTTGGAGTTAAGGGTATAATAAACATCGTATGTATCGTCCATATCCACTACAGAACTGTCAGGTTCGCCGCTGGACGAAAGACGGAGAAACGAATCCGCCCACCAGAGCATTCTGCCGTCATGAAGAGCATAGCCGTCAACATTGCCGACAGCTCCAGCCTGCACCAGTACTATACCCACGGCTGCCGGTACGATGACCGCAAGCACGGAGGCTATACGTGCCTTTGCTTTCTTCGAGCTTATGACCGCTGCAACAGCAGCTATCACAGCAAAAGCAAGTCCGCAGAAGCCGATGAAGGAGTAAGTGAACACCATAACGAATGAGAAGAGGCAGGAGGAGATAAGACAGATAATACGGCTGATACGGCTATCAAACAGCACAGTTCCCACCATTGCAGCAGTCAGCGATAGACTCAGCAGCATTGCAAGAAAAAGCGGTGACTGTGCAAGTCCTGATGCGGCGTTGATATATTTCTCCGAGGTGATCGCTGTAAAAGAACCGATCTCTCCGGTAAACACCTGGATAAGTCCCCAGACGGAATTGAGTATTCCTGCTGCTATCATGCCCCATATGAACACCATAAACGTTTTTTCACGCTTGACAGAGATACCTGTTACGAAAAAGGAGAAATAGAACAGGATCGCAAGGAAACCCTCACCTCTTCCGGGAAAGCCGTTGAGTCCTACTGCAAAATCGAAGGAATTGATCATGGAAACTGCTGCCCACAGAACAACTGCTCCGAAGGCTGCAACGGGTACAGCAGTACGCTTCTCCACATACCCTTTCATAAATGCTATAAGCGTAAATATCATACATAAGATGCCTGACAGTGTAAGACCGGCTGAGGCAACGATAGCATAAGTCACTTTTGTACTGCACTCCGGTATTATCGCTGCAAGAGAGGTAGTGAAGCAGGCAGCAAGAAGTCCCCAGGCAGCCAGTTTAGAATACTTCTCTTCAGTGAGATTCAGTATGAAATTTGATTTTTCTGTTGAATTGAAAAGCTGTTTAGCCATGTTCTTTCCTTTCTTCAATGCGAATTTCTTTTTATATCAAGGTAGCATACACCATCCTCAATATCGCCTATTATTATCTCTATGCCGGTATCCACAGTCTCCCTTCCGTACTCATCGTACCAGCGGAATCCGGGGACGGATGAATCAATGACCGCACCCGACCTGAAGAGGTTATCGCTGTCCTCTCCGGTATCGTTCACCAGTCTTATGAAACGGCGTCCACGGTCATTGTCGGTATACTCGTCATTGCCGGAGGAATATCTCCAGGTGTATACTCCGGTACTGTCATCCACCTCGGCACTGACATGGAAGATACGGACGCCCCTTCCGGTGCTTCGCCACCATGCGTCCTTCGGAAGGTTTTTGTTGTTGCTGCTCAGTCCCACAAGCTCCATTATGAAGAACTCGCAGCGGTAGTTCTCGTCATCATAGTTATCGTTGAAAAGTATTATACAGTTTCCGGTTTCTGTCTGAGCGTCCGTCAGTCCATACGTATGCGGCTCATCATACGGATAGATATTACATATCTGATACTCCTTGTACCAGCCCAGCATCAGCTTGGACAAAGCTCCGAAGTCACAGTTGGCATCATCCATCATCTCAAATCCTGCCGAGCCGTGAAGTCCCTCAAAGTCCTCTTCGCTGCCTTCGCTGACATAAAGATAGTAATCGGGAAGTCCCATACAGTGTCCGAGTTCATGGATGTAGCTGGAAACGAAGTTATAGTGATCGGTCTCCGAGCTGATCTCAGCGTTGCCGACTATGATATGTCCGAGGCTCATGCGGTCGTCTATCATCGTCTTTGCCCCGCCGTACTCTCCGGCGGCAGGCCACCAGTTCTCAGCTCCGGCAGCCTCCGGGACTGAAATGAGTATCGAATCCACAACATCGTCGCCGTTTCCGTCATAGCCGGAGAAATCCATCCTGTTACGGAAGGAGCTTATGATCTCGTCGATGAACTCTATGTGCCACCTATCTCCCTCGTAATAGGACTTCTCATGCTGAGTGGTATACCTATATGCCCTTCCCGAGAGCTTCATAGCACCCTTGGAGGAACGCTTCAGGAATCCTCTGATGGACTCAAAAGGATAGTTTTCATCGGCAGGATCGCCCTTGCCGAAAACTGCTTTTTCTATCTGTTCTTCAGAGGGCGAGAAGCTGTACCTGCAATCCGGGAAATCCACGTAGAACACCAGGAGCTTTGCATCGTTCTGGGGCGGCATGGAACCGTACAGATCGTATATAGGTGCCCGGGCAGTTTCCGCCGGAGGCTCAAGGGGCGGCTTGTCGGTATAGGTCTGCTGCCACTTCCACACTGTCTCGGTAACGTTATCTGCTATCTCCCGGCGCATGATGACGAGGTCGAAGGTGTCAATGACTCCGTCCCGGTTCATATCTGCCGTTACGAAATAGTCGCCGGACTGGAATCCGTCAGCTCCGTTTATACCTATGTAGCTGCCGTCTGTGCGGTAGCTGTTGCTGTCGGTGAGCTGCTTCCTGCCGAGAAGGTGATCTGAAAGTATATCAAGGTCTTCTCCGGTGAGCTTTCCGTCACCGTTGAGATCGCCCATACACCCTATATTGTACCAGTCCCAGCCGGCATGAGCAGTCTGTGCCGGAAGCATTGCCAGCAGTACAGATACAGCCGCAGCAATTGCAGGTATAGCTTTAAGTTTCATACCATCAGCTCCTTAAACCGTTGTGTAAAAAATGCGGACGGGAGATACCGTCCGCATAGATCGCTTATTTTGCGTAGTCAGAAACTCTGCTCTCACGAATGAGGTTGACCTTGATCTGGCCGGGATAATCCATTTCAGTCTCGATCTGCTGAGCGATCTGACGTGCCACAATGACCATCTTCTCATCGTTGATGACCTCGGGAACGACCATGATCCTGACTTCACGTCCTGCCTGTACGGCAAAGCACTTCTCAACGCCCTCGTAGGACTTGCAGATCTCCTCGAGCTTCTGCAGACGCTTGATGTAGCTTTCGTAGTTTTCACTTCTTGCGGCAGGTCTTGCAGCGGAGATAGCGTCGGCAGCCTGAACGATACAGGCGATGACTGTTCTCGGCTCAACGTCATTGTGATGAGCCTCAACAGCGTGGATGACTACAGGACTTTCATTGTACTTCTTACATACGTCAACACCGATCTGAACGTGTGAGCCTTCGATCTCTGAGGTAAGAGCCTTACCTATATCGTGAAGGAGACCTGCACGTCTTGCAACGTTGGCGTCAACTCCCAGTTCTGAAGCAAGCACTCCGCAGAGCTTGGATACTTCTATGGAGTGATCCAGGACGTTCTGTCTGTAGCTTGTACGGAACTTCAGACGTCCCAGGAGCTTGATAAGCTCGTGATTGAGACCGTGTACGTTAGTCTCGATAACTGCACGCTCACCTTCCTGCTTGATACGGTACTCCACCTCACGGCGAGCCTTATCCACCATTTCCTCAATACGTGTGGGGTGGATGCGTCCGTCAGCAATGAGCTTTTCCAGAGCGATCCTTGCTACCTCACGGCGGATCTGATCGAAGCATGAAAGAGTGATAGCCTCGGGGGTGTCGTCGATGATAAGATCGACACCGGTAAGTGTTTCGAGGGTACGGATATTACGTCCCTCACGTCCGATGATCCTGCCCTTCATTTCATCATTGGGCAGGGGAACGACTGAAACGGCAGCTTCTGATACCTGATCTGCTGCTACCTTAGCGATAGCAAGGGAGATGTAGCTCCTTGCCTTCTCGTTGCACTCGTCCTTGAGCTGCTGCTCATAGTTCTGGATCTTGACGGCTTTCTCGTGAACGAGGTCGTCCTCCAGCTTTGAGATTATGTATTCCTTTGCCTGGTCTCTTGTAAATTCAGAGATTCTCTCGAGGACATCAAGCTGGCTTTTCTTGATCTGCTCAGCCTCCTTGAGTTTTTCATCGGCGGACTTTATCTTCTGGTTGAGAGAGTCCTCCTTCTTTTCAAGGTTATCAGTCTTCTTATCGAGATTCTCCTCCTTCTGCTGCATACGTCTTTCCTGACGTGACAGCTCTGCTCTGCGATCCTTGATCTCCTTATCCGCCTCACTGCGGAGCTTATGGATCTCGTCCTTGGCTTCGATAAGGGCGCTCTTCTTCTTATTGTCTGCGTCCTTCTCTGCATCGTCTACGATACGTTTTGCCTGTTCCTCTGCGGAACCGGTTATGGCTTCTGCATCACGCTTGCGCTTTTCTACACCGTCGATCACACCCTGTGTATAGAACTTGGTCTTACACATATTATATACGACGAAAGCGGCTATAACTGCTCCAAGTAAAAGTCCTATGATTATTCCAAGAATCATAACAGTGCATTACCTCCTTTTCCAAAAATTAGTTTGTATTATCAAACTATTACTAAAAAGGCGGTAACTGCCGCAATATTTAATTTCTCCATGATCTAAACGTGTTAAAACAGATAGTCTGCGTTCACTCCTTTGCCTTTCGCTCACGACATCTGCCAGAGATCATCCGTCATCGGCGGAGCGGATCGCATGGTACGCCCATCTACGGCACGGTGCGCCGCAGCACAGAGCATCCTTGTCATAGGTGCAGAGAGATGTCCTGATATCAGGGAGATCCGGAACGGCCATATCCTTTATTATCATGCACAACTCTTTCACAGCCGCCTCCGTGACGCTGCTGTGTACGTTTTATCTGATTCAACACTTATTATATCAGACTGCTGATCTATATATCTTGCAGTATAAGAAAAAATAAATTAATAAAATGCTGCATTACTGCCAGTAGTAATATTTCTGCAAATTAATACAACATCTATATTATACACTTTTTTCAGTTCTCTGTCAATAGATTTCCTGTAAAATATGTCAAGTATATGACCGGAGGTCATATGCCCCGTAAAACCATTGGCTGTCATATGCCTTTTCATTTCTCACCGGGGATATTACGATTTGGTTAAAAGTTTCCGTAAGCACTTGACATTGCCGCATCAAGGCGCTATAATAAACTCAAATATACTGAAAGGAAGGTGAACACCATGACAATATCCAGACCGTACACAAATACATACAAAAACAACACACAGCATGGAGTTTGCCTGCATGGGAAAGCTGTGCGCTGACAGAGCGCACCCGGCATAAACAAGCAAGCGTCCCTGTTTTGTGCAGGGACGCTTTTTTCATGCAGTCATACTCCCTACGGAGGAAAACAACATGATAGTATTAACAGGAAAATATGCTCAGGCGAAGGTCTTTACCGAACTGATAGAGAGCGCTGCCGTCTCACAGATAACCCAGCTATGCAATCAGCCCTCGGCTGACGGTGCAAATATACGCATAATGCCCGATGTACACGCCGGTGCAGGCTGCACTGTGGGAACCACTATGCTTATCAGGGACAAGGTCATACCCAATCTTGTGGGGGTAGATATAGGCTGCGGAATGGAGGCAGTACGCCTGAAGGAGAAACACATCGAAGTCCAGCAGCTTGACAAGCTGATACACAGCCGCATACCTGCCGGATTTGCAATACGTGAAAAGCCTCACCGGTATGCCGGGAAAACAGACCTGACAGAGCTGTACTGCTATGCACGTATTGACTGTCTTCGTGCTGAGAAGAGCATCGGCACTCTCGGCGGCGGCAACCACTTCATCGAAGCCGACAAGGGTGAGGACGGAGCTATATGGATAGTAATACACTCCGGCAGCCGTCACTTAGGTGTAGAAGTAGCAAAGTACTACCAGGAGGAGGCTTTCCGCAGACTCAACCGTTCCTCAGAAAAGGAGGTTGCAGAGCTCATCGCACGGCTCAAGGCTGAAGGGAAAGAACGCAGTATCCAGAGCGAGATAAAGAAGCTGGTGAACACCAAGACAACTGACATCCCGAAACACCTTGCCTACTGTGAGGAGGAGCTGTTTGAACAGTACATCCACGATATGAAGATAGTACAGCAGTTCGCCATGCTGAACCGTCAGGCAATGATGGACGAGATCATCAAGGGCATGGGACTGCACATCACCGACAGCTTCACCACCATACACAACTACATCGACACGGAGCATATGATACTCCGCAAGGGAGCTGTTTCCGCTCAGGCAGGTGAGAGACTGCTGATACCTATCAATATGCGTGACGGAAGTCTTATCTGTACCGGCAAGGGCAATCCCGACTGGAACTTCTCCGCTCCTCACGGTGCCGGACGCCTTATGTCACGTTCTGAGGCTAAGCAGAGCTTTACCGTATCAGAGTACAGGAAACAGATGCAGGGTATCTACACCACCACTGTAAACTCCGGCACTCTTGATGAATGCCCCATGGCTTACAAGCCTATGGCAGACATCGTGGACAATATCGGAGATACCGTGGAGATAAATGAAGTCATCAAGCCCATATACAACTTCAAAGCCGGTGAAGAATAATGGAGATATTATGTCTTGACGGCACTCATCCGTTATGGGATGACGCTGCCGCATTTGCAGAAAACTGCTTTAAAATGCTGGGCGGCGGCTATGACACCATATACAGCACCAAGGAGCAGCTCTTCGCTGCTGATACCCATAAGGAGGAAATATGGAGAAATTCGTACCCTATGACAAACTGAGCAAGAAAGAGAAAAAGAAGATAGATCAGCAGAAGCGCAGCAGCTGGAACGGCGTTGATCCTGCCACAAAGATCGAGGAAAACGAAAAGAAACGCTACCGCCGCAAACCCAAGCACCCCGAAAGCTACGATGACTGATCTGTACTCCGTGTTTATATCAGCCGGAAGGACTTCACAAAGCATTTCCGGTATATAACATGACTTAAAAAAAGGACGCCGCAGGGCGTCCTTTCATCGTTATACCGACATTCTTGATAAATTGAAGCATACCTCCAGCAGCAGAGCTGTTCCGAAAAGCGCTGCATATGCCATAGCGCCCATGATAAGCAGTATCAGCAGCGAGTTGAGAGGTCTCAGTCCGCCGGCTGCGGCTACTGTCTCCTGAGAGAGGACTGTGCGTCTGGTGCGCTGCTTGAGCTTCTTCAGATTCCTTACTGCAAAACGCATATACATATAGTTGCAGAACAGGCACATTGAAAGTCTGGTAACCAGATTTCCTATATTGCACACCTCGATGATATTGTTCAGGAGCTGTCTGTTATCGTATATGAATGATGTCAGCCCGGCAGTCAGGAAACTGAATCCCTGCCTCATGCTCTCGTTTATCATATAGCTGATAGCTGCCGGTATGGCAAGCAGCACCATTATTACAGCCGTTATCATTGCCCAGCCCCACATCCGCCTGTTTGCAAAGTATATCGGCGGGAACACAAAGCACAGCAGATTCAGCGACAGCTTTGAACCAAGCTCCTTGAACCGCTTGAACAGCGGGATGTAGTAAATGGTATTGCTGTCAACGAACTGCGAAAGCTCCCTTACAGTCGCTCCGCCAATATCCTCCTCGGGATCAATGCCAAGGAACTCGGCAGTCTGGGTGAAGGGAGAAAACTCCTCAGAGCCCTCAGGTGTATTCTTCGGCTCTTCAGAAACAAGTGGATTACCGCATTTCACACACCTCTGATTGCCTGTCTTGTTGGCAGTGCGGCATACCGGACAGATAGTAAGCTCTCCGGAAATGACTCTCGGCTCAGGTGCGTTCATACGCTTCCACTTTGTACCGGAGCCATGAAGCGCAGCAGCCGCACAGTTTCCGTTCTTCTTATAGCACTCTCTGTGGTGGGGTGCGCCGCATTCCGGGCATACTACCACATCATCGCCGTCATTGAATACCTGCTCGCACAATACGCATTTTTCACCTGTATAATTCATGCTGCACCCTCCTCCGCTGATACTGTACTTCTATCCGTCCTCAAGGTACGGAATACCTCTTTCGCAATATTACATTTATATTATAACACAGAATGCGGAAGAAAATCAATAGTCATGTGAAAATATGCCGAAAAATCCACTTTCCCTTGACTTACAGGGAAAAATGGGGTATAATAAGTCGTATGTAATTATGAAAGAGTGATGATGATGAAAAGGATCGTTACTATACAGGATATTTCCTGTTTCGGCAAATGTTCACTTACTGTGGCTCTGCCGGTAATCTCCGCAATGGGTATCGAAACAGCCGTTATCCCTACAGCGGTACTCTCAACTCACACCGGAGAGGGATTCTCAGGGTATACATTCCGTGACCTTACAAGCGATATCCCCGGCATTGCAAAACACTGGAAAAGCATAGGAGTCAGCTTTGACTCTGTATACACCGGATACCTGGGTTCACCGGAACAGGTGAAGATCGTTTCTGACCTGATCGGTGACTTCGGCTCAGACGGAAATGTAGTGATAGATCCGGTAATGGGTGACCGTGGGAAGCTCTATGCAGGATTCACCGGCAGCTTCGTTGAAGCTATGCGGACTCTCTGCACAAGAGCTGATTATATCATCCCCAACCTCACTGAGGCTTCCCTGCTGCTCGGAACTCCATACAAGGAAGTGTGTACAGAGAGCGAGGTAAAGGATATTCTTCTCCGGCTTGCGGACTCAGGCTGCCGCACACCGGTACTCACAGGTGTGAATTATGACGGAAAACACCAGGGAGCCGTTGCCTACGACTCCGAAAAAGGCAGATTCAGCAGTTCCTTCCGCCGCCACATCGACCGCCAGGTACACGGCACCGGCGATATATTTGCAAGTGTATTCACGGGTATGGTGACTCTGGGAAAAAGTCTTGACGAAGCTGTTGATACAGCAGTAGGCT
>DNLQ01000027.1 GCA_003488415.1 Ruminococcus sp.
TTCGTGTTTCAGTTCTACAACCTTGTTCAGAACCTCACTGCTCTGGAAAACGTTGAGCTTGCGGCTCAGATATGCCGTGAACCTCTCGATGCAGCTCAGGTGCTCAGACAGGTAGGACTCGCCGAGCGCATGAACAACTTCCCTGCTCAGCTATCAGGCGGCGAGCAGCAGCGTGTGGCTATTGCACGAGCCCTTGCCAAAAACCCTAAGCTGCTGCTGTGCGACGAACCTACAGGCGCTCTTGACTACACCACCGGCAAGGCTGTACTCAAACTGTTACAGGATACCTGCCGCAGCACCGGTAAGACTGTCGTGGTCATAACCCATAACCAGGCGCTTGCAGCTATGGCTGACCGTATCATCACCGTGAAAAGCGGTACTGTGGAAAGTGTACGGCTGAACGATAATATCGTTGACGTATCCGAGATAGAGTGGTGAGCAAATGAAGTCTATCGGAAAAACTACAGTCAGAGAGGTAAAACACTCCTTCGGACGCTTCTTCGCCATTCTCGCTATCATCGCACTTGGCGTCGGCTTCTTCGGCGGAGTACGCATTACTACTCCGGCTATGATAAAGATGATGAACGGCTACTACAGCGACAATAACTTCTACGATTACAGGCTTATCTCCTCACTGGGCTGGGATAAGGAGAGTGCCGGCTATTTCAGTCAGCTCCCGGACGTGCGCTCTGCTGAGGGAGCTGTGACCGCTGATGTGCTGTTCATAAACGGTCAGAACGAACCGGTCATGAAGATACACACCCTGCCGGATAAGATAAACGGTATCCAGCTCAAAGAAGGCAGACTGCCGGAGCGTCCCGATGAGTGCATCGCTGACGCATCCACAAACATCAGAACCGGAGACATACTGAAAGTCTCCCCGGAGAATAACGAGGATACCACGGAGATGCTGAACTTCACTGAGCTTAAAGTGGTCGGAAAGGCTGCTTCATCACTGTACATTAACTTTGAACGTGGAACTACCTCCCTGGGCAACGGCTCTCTGACAGGCTTTCTGTATGTAACGCCTGACGCCTTCGATACCGATTACTTTACGGAGATATGGGTGAGATTCGATCAGGACTTCACTATCTACTCCGACGAATACAAGGACTACATAAAAGCCCGTGAGGATCAGTGGGAGGACTATGCAAGGAAACAGGCTGATATCCGTTATAACAGGATAGTCACCGAGGCTGAGGAAGAGCTTGATGACGGCAGACGTGAGCTTGAAGAAAAACGCTCCGAGGGACAGACCGAGCTTGACGATGCACGCAAAGAGCTTGATGATGCGGATAAGGAACTGAAAGACGCTGCAAAGGAACTTGAAGACGGCGAAAAGGAGCTTGCGGACGGTCAGGCGGAGCTTGACAAGGCAAAGAAGGAACTTGAGGACGGTCAGAAAGAACTTGATAAAGCTAAAACTCAGCTTGAGGACTCGGAAAAGCAGCTAAAGGATGCTGAAAACAAGCTCCGGGAAACTGAGGAACAGCTCCGCTCCGGTCAGGCACAGCTTGACTCCGCACGTCAGGAGCTTGATGCCAGGGAAGCTCAGCTGAAAGCTGCTGCCGAGGCTCTGCCTGTCCAGGAAGCAGCCTTCTACGCAAAATACGCAGAGGCTCTCTCTATGATAGATAAACTGCCCGAGGAAGTCAGCGGGCCGATACTTGCTGCAAAGGCACAGATAGAAGCCGGAAAGGTACAGACTGAAACCGGTTTGCAGCAGATAGCTGCCGCACGTCAGGAGCTTGAAGCAAAACAGGCAGAGATAAACTCCGGCAGAGAACAGTATGAAGCCGGAAAGCGTGAGTACGAAGCCGGAAAGGCAGAATACGAAAAAGGCATTGCTGAATACAATGACGGTTTAAAAAAGGCGGAAGAAGGAAAGCAGAAGTACGAGGACGGAGTCAGGGAGCTTGAAGAGGCACGTCAGAAGCTGGAGGACGGAAAAAAGGAATACGAGGACGGTCTCAATGAATATAACGACGGTCTGAAAGAATACAAGGACGGTATAAAGGAATTTGATGAAAAGATCTCTGACGCCGAAAAGGAACTGGCAGAAGCTGAGGACGATATAGACGGCATATCCAAGCCGGATGTATGGGTACTGGGACGGAATACCAACATCGGCTACGCCTGCTTTGAAAACGATTCCCAGATCGTAAGCCAGGTCGCAAGAGTATTTCCGGTGTTCTTTATTCTGGTAGCTGCACTGGTCTGCATGACCACAATGACACGTATGGTCGAAGAACAGCGAACTCAGATAGGTGTACTCAAAGCTCTCGGCTATTCAAATGCCGCTGTTATGGGCAAGTTCATCTTCTACTCCGGTACTGCCGCTGTACTTGGCTGCATCATCGGATATGCAGCGGGAACATGGCTGTTTCCTTTTGTTATATGGAACACCTACAAATTGATGTACCTGCCGCTTGATATACACTATATGTTCGGATGGCAGCTTGCCGCAGCCGCCGGAGCAGCAGCACTTCTCTGCTCGATAGGCACTACCTTCATAGCCTGCCGGTATGAACTGGGTGAGACCGCCGCAAACCTTATGCGTCCGAAGTCTCCCAAGGCAGGCAAGAGAGTCCTGCTGGAGCGCATCCCATTCATATGGAACAGGCTGAAATTCCTGCACAAGGTCTCTGTAAGAAACATTTTCCGGTATAAGGGGCGTTTCTTTATGATGATCCTGGGTATAGGCGGCTGTACCGCACTGCTCCTCACCGGCTTCGGTCTCAACGACTCTGTGGCAGGATTTGCAGATGTGCAGTACGGAGAGATACAGACTTCCGATGCCTCGGTATCATTCAAGTCCGAAAAATACAAGGCTATGGATGAGCTTTTAAACGATATCCATGTCAAGTATATGCTGCTTAGTGAAAGCGCCTGGGATCTGGTTTATGACAACGGTATCAAAAGCGTGACTCTCGAAGCCGTGGAGGACTTCTCCGGGATCGACAGCTTCATGCACTTCCACACTCCGGAAGGAACTCCTCTTCTGCCGCCGGCAAGAGGTGAAGCCCTGGTATGCAACAGCATATCAAAACGGTACGGCGTTAAGACCGGCGATACCATTACTCTCCGTGATCCGGATATGCGTGAGCTTACTCTCACAGTCTCCGGTGTATTTGAGAACCATGTATACAATTATATATTCATTTCTTCTGATACGATCGAGTCTCAGCTCAGTGAAGCTCCGGAGCTGAATACTGCCTATGTGAACTTTGCAGAGGATATGGATATATACAGGATGTCTGCCGGCATCTCCAAAAAGAGCTATGTTACCTCAGTGACTATTTACCAGGATCTGCGTACAAGAATGGCTAAGATGATGAACAGCCTCAGCTACATCGTTCTCCTTGTCATCTCCTGCGCCGCCGGACTTGCCTTCATTGTCATCTATAATCTCACCAATATCAATATAACCGAGCGTGTGCGTGAGATAGCCACGATCAAGGTGCTTGGCTTCTTCCGCAGAGAGACCTCCGCATATGTACTTCGTGAGAACCTCTTTCTTACCTCCATCGGCATTCTCGCAGGACTTGGACTGGGCGTACTGCTGCACAGATTCGTCATGGCTCAGATAATCGTGGATATGGTGGACTTCAAGGTCCGCATTCTTCCGCTGAGCTTCCTGTGGAGCATACTTCTCACCTTCCTTTTCAACTTCATCGTGAACCTGTTCATGGAGCTGAAGCTGGAGAAGATCAATATGGCGGAGTCGCTGAAATCAGTGGACTGATCCCTTCACCGTCATTTCTGTCAGTATCAAAAAAGCGTCACGGTATCGCTCCGTGACGCTCTTTATTATTCCTCGTCTTTCTTTATACCAAAGATCACCCGGAGTATCCCGGAAAGAACCTTCGGACTTCTGATGACTACTACCTTCACTTCTATCCCTCCTTTGCTGAATAGTACATTATATTCAGCAAGGAGCATCACCGTTACCTGTTGGTCATGACCACCAGTACGATACCTGAATCAAGCCGCAGCTCTGCATGGTCAGAGGTTATCTCGTTGCTGACGCCGATAGGGTACGCCGGCGTCATGGTATAGTCTCTGAGCGGATACCTGACTCCGCTGAGCTCACTGATGACTGCTTTGTCAGTAAGTGCAAATACGGAAAAATAGCCCGGACATCTTTGATAGCTCACTGTCCCTTCCTCCGCACCCTGCACAAGAAGTACCTCGTCTCCGCAGATACGCATACTGCATCCCCGCTCCCGGGCGAAAAGCAGCGTCTGGACATTTGCTACAGCGTGATCGAAGCGGCTTCCTCCAAGAGCGCCGTAAAGGTCTATCTCACGGCAGCCCTTCTCTATAGCTATCCTGACTGCCATAATGGTATCTGTATCGTCCTTCTCCGGAACGCTGCGGTATATCTCAGCCTCTGTCTCAGGCAGAGAGTCACGGTAGGAGTCAAAGTCTCCTACTATAATATCAGGAGCTGTTCCAAGAGTCTCCGTATGCCTCAGACCGCAGTCTGCGGCTATGATAAGGTCTGCACGTCTGAGAACAGCTTCTCTGTCACAGCAGGAACCGAGGTCTCCGCCTGCAAAGATGACCGCAGTCTTTTTACCGTTCATTTCAGTTCCCACTCCTTCAGCTGCTTTGCCTCCTGATACATTGCCACATAGCTCTCGTGACGGCTCTCAGGGATCAGCCCTTTTTCTACTGCTTCCACTATGGTACAGCCCTTCTCGCACAGGTGGGCGCAGTCTCTGAACCGGCATCCGCCGATATATGGTGCAAACTCCCGGAAGCAGCCTGCAAGCTCCTCCTTGCGTATTATGTCATAGCGGTTGGTATCAAAGGTGGAAAAACCGGGAGTATCTGCTATGTAGCCTCCGTCCTCAAGTCTGTACAGCTCCGCATGGCGTGTGGTGTGACGTCCTCTGCCCAGCTTCCGGCTTATCTCTCCGGTAGCCAGCTTCAGCTCCGGGTATGCTGCATTGAGCAGGGTGGACTTGCCTGCACCGGAATTGCCTGTAAAAGCGCTTATCTTCCCACGCAGCAGCTCTCTTACCGCCTCCACGGACTCAGACCGGCTGTAGTCTATTTCCAGTACCCTTATGCCTATGCCGGAATAAGTCTCCCTGAGCGGAGCGCTGTCCGCAAGGTCAGTCTTGGTTATGGCAACTACAGGCTCTATCCCCTTGTACTCCGCCACTGCTATGAACTTGTCCAGAATCAGCAGGTTAGGGGCAGGATCTGCAACGGAGGTTATGAATATAAGCTGATCCAGATTTGCAAGAGGCGGACGCACTATATAATTGCGCCTCTCCTCCACGGCTGTGATAACTCCGTCTCCGAATACAACTCTGTCGCCGGCACAGGGTGATATGCCTTTATTGCGGAATACTCCTCTCGCCCTGCACTCATATATGCCGTCAGGGGACTCTACTGTGTAGAGTCCCCCTAAGCATTTTGTTATGATTCCGCTTTCAGAAGTGCTTACCATGACTGACCGTCAAACCACTTCCACTCGTTGTTCTCCCATTCACCGTTTACGCCGTTCTCATACCACTGCCATGAACCGTCATTCATCCATGCACCGTTCTGACCGGGTGTATACCACTCCCATACTCCGTTGTGGGTATTGCCGTTTGAGCCGGGTACATATTCAGTCCATACGCCGTTGCGGAAGTCGCCGTTGACGCCGGGCTGCTGTGCGGGAGGATCTGTGATCTCCTGCTGCTGAGGCTCCTCCTGAGGAGCTTCTGTAGGTGCGGGAGCTTCTGTCTCAGCCTGACCGAAGCCGCTTACTGCATTGAATGCGTTCCATACATCCTCGGATGTTGCTGAGTATGTGGAGGTCGCAAAGTTGAACACATAGGTTCCCAGAACTGTTCTTGCCTGGTTGTTGAGGTTTGTAAGAGCAACTGTAACGTCAACGTGCTCACCGGAGCTCTTTACAGGCCACTCGATATATGACATCTCAGGGCAGAGAATGTTGGAAGAGCTCTGTGTTGTGAGCTTTCCGTCTGCATCCTTGAGCATGAAGTCAAGAACGAAACGTCCCTTTGCTTCGCTGGGGAATGTTACCTTATACACTACCTCGCCGTCAGGGTTCTGACCGTTGCTGACAGAGAACAGGATCTCTGTGCCTGCATCGACCTTATCGCCCTTGTTGAGGCTCTGCTTTACTACCTTGCCCTCGGGCTCGTAGGAAGCTACAGACTCTGTCTTGGGCTTGAGATTTCTGTACTCAGCAAGGGTAACTGCATCCTCTGCGGTAAGACCTACGTAATCCTCTACCTGTACCTGACCTGCGTCGATACCCATACTTACATAGAGGATAACTGTCATACCCTTGTGTACCTCCTGACCGGGCTCAGGATCTGTCTTGATAACTTCACCCTTCTTTACCTCGGCGCTGGATGAGTTCTTCAGCTCGCACTCAAGACCTCTTGCATGAAGCTGGTCTTTAGCGATCTCAGCGTTCATACCTACCACTTTAGGAACTTCAACAGTCTCCATTCCCTTGCTGATCTTTACTTTTAAAACATCGCCTTTCCGGAATTCGGTTCCGGCGGGAATATCCTGCTCAAAGATCAGACCTGCATCAAGTTCGTTGTACTCAGATCCTGCTTCCTGAAACTGGATACTGTTGCTGTACTGGTTTACTGCGTCATTGTAGTCCATGCCGTAGAAATCGGGCATAGTATAGTCATTCTTCTGATTGTTGTCCTTCAGCAGACCGCTGAGAAGGGTAACTATAAAGATTACCGCAACGATGATAACTACGACAACAACTGCGGTGAGTACCGGTACTACCAGTGAAGGACGGTCATCGTCATCATCATCGTCATCGTCATCTTCATAGTAATCATCATTGACTCTAACGCCTGCGTACTGGGGCTGTGGCTGCATCTGCTGATAGCCCTGAGGCTGTCCCGCATACTGGGGCTGAGGTGCATACTGAGACTGCTGAGCCTGGTTCATGGCACCTGCTGCGTTCACGTCCATCTGGGTATTGAAGAAGCGTGTGCTTTCGGTATTTTCATCCTCTTCCTGGTAGTAGCCGAATCTGATCTCGGGATCGTTCTTGAACTTCTCCAGGTCGCCGATCATATCAACAGAACTCTGGTATCTGTCTGAAGGATCCTTCTCCATAGCCCTGAGTACGATCTCCTCAAGACCGTCCGGGATGTCGGGGTTGACAGCTCTCGGTCTCTCGGGGATGTCACGGGTGTGCATAAGTGCGATAGCAACAGGATTGTCGCTGTCAAAGGGCTTCTTGCCGGTGAGCATCTCGTACATCATTACACCCACAGAGTAGATGTCGCTCTTTGCATCGGTTGTTGTACCGCTTGCCTGCTCGGGGCTGATGTAGTGAACGCTTCCGATAGCCTGATCTGTAGCTGTCTTGCCTTCATCACGGGCGAACTTGGCGATGCCGAAGTCCATGACCTTTACTGTGCCGTCATTGAACACCATAATGTTCTGGGGCTTGATGTCACGGTGTACAACGCCCTTGTCGTGAGCGTGCTGGAGCGCACGGAGGATCTGTACCACGAAGTGGATAGTATCCTTCCAGGAGAGCTTGCCCTCCTTGTTGATGTAGTCCTTGAGAGTCTCGCCGTCGATGTACTCCATGATGATATACTGTATGGAGTCTGTGAAGCCGACATCGTAGATCTTAACGATATTGGGGTGATTGAGAACAGCGATAGCCTTTGACTCGTTCCTGAATCTGCGCAGGAACTCCTCGTTTTCGGAATACTCCTTCTTGAGTATCTTCACTGCTACGACCTTGTTCTCAACAACGTCAGTACCCTTATAGACGTCAGCCATTCCGCCGCTGCCTATAAGCTCGGTGATCTCATACCGGCCGTCGAGCTTTTTGCCAATGATCTTGTCCATTGTTTTCCTTCCTTCCTTCTTCTATTCGGAAATTACCGCAACAGTCACATTGTCACGGCCGCCCTTTTCCAGAGCGAGGTTTATCAGGTCATCTGCGACATTGTCGAATTCTGCTCCGACTATGACGCTGTATATTTCATCATCGCTGCAGTAACCGGACAGACCGTCCGAACACAGCAGCAGACTGATTTTGTCTTCATATTCCAGTATAAATGTATCGGCTGCAACCGTCTTGTCTACGCCTACAGCACGTATCAGAACGTGCTTCTGCGGATGCGTTGAAAGCTCCTCCGCAGTGATCTTTCCCTGCTCAAACAGCAGAGTTGCCACATTATGGTCAACTGTTATCTGATACAGTCCGTTATCAGCTATAAGGTACGCCCGGCTGTCGCCCACATTCACTATGAACACTCTGTCCGCCGTGACAAAGGCTGCCACACAGGTCGTTCCCATACCGAAGTTATTGAAATCCAGTCTCGCTTTGGTGTATATCACGGTATTCGCCGCTGACACCGACGAGAGCAGCAGCTTCTGCACTGCTTCTTCTCCGAGTCCTTCACTGTAGCCTTCGGAGAAATGGTGGAAGAATTCCTCTACTGCCAGGCTGCTCGCCTCCCTGCCGGAGACCTCTCCGCCCATGCCGTCGCAAACCACTGCAAGCACATTATGTCCGAAATACTCACATCGGACTGCGTCCTGATTCTCATCTCTTTTCAGACCTATATCGGTCCTGCATCTGTATCTCAATCCTTCCCACCTCCGATCGTATCGTTATTACTTCCGGCGTCACGTCTTAGCTGTCCGCACGCCGCTTCTATATCACTTCCGAGAGTCCTTCGCACTGTTGCATTTATACCTCTCCTGCCAAGCATCTCAGCGAAGGCTGCTGCACCCTGCTTGGGAGTGCGGTAGTTCCTTTCCTTCACCCGGTTCACAGGGATAAGGTTCACATGGCAGTTGATCCCTCTGAGAAGCCCTGCCAGCTTGTCGGCATCCTCCTTTGAGGAATTTACGCCGTCTATCACGGCATACTCAAAGGTTATGCGTCTTCCCGTCCTGCTGATATAGTATCTGCAAGCCTCTATCAGGCTGTCTATATTATATGTCCGGTTCACCGGCATTATTTCACTCCGGCGTATATTATCCGGACTGTGAAGGGAAATACACAGCGTGAGCTGAAGCTCCATATCCGCAAGCTGTCTTATCCTGGGAACGAGTCCGCAGGTCGACAGTGATATATGCCTGAGGCTCAGGTTGTTTCCGTCTTTGTGGGAGATAAGGCTCAGGAACTTTGTTACATTATCAAAGTTATCCAGCGGTTCGCCGATGCCCATAAGCACGACTCCGGCAACACGGACTCCCGTGTCGGCTTCGGTCTGGTATATCTGCATCAGCATCTCTGCCGGTGTGAGGTCTCTGACATAGCCTGCAATTGCTGAAGCGCAGAATCTGCATCCCATTTTACAGCCCACCTGAGTGGAGATACATATACTTCTTCCGTAGCTGTACTCCATCAGGACAGTCTCGACATAGTTCCCGTCAGAAAGCCTATACAGATATTTTACCGTATTATCTATAGCAGATTCAAGCCTTTTCTGCACAAATAGTCCATTTATACAAAAATTTTCTTTCAACACCTGGCGCAATTGGACAGATATATCAGTCATCTTGTCGAAATCAAAGACACGTTTCACATGGAGCCACTGAAAAATCTGTTTTGCACGGAATTTTTTCTCTCCCAGTGCATCAACTGCCTCCCGGAGTTCCTCCAGGCTCAGGCTCAGAATGTCTGTTTTTTCCATCTGCTCACCTGTCATATCACTTATTGCCGGCAGCGGCTTTCAGCTTTGCTATAAAGAAGCCGTCACTGCCGAAGTATCCGGGAAATATTGCTGCGCTGCTCCCGAAGCGCTCACCAAGCACACCTGGCAGCTTTGCAGCCTCAAGTCCGGGACAGCTCTTCAGCAGTCTTGCCACTACCGCCTCGTTTTCCTCACGTCTGAGAGTACAGGTAGAGTACACCATCTCTCCGCCGGGAGCGAGGTATCGTGCCGCATTCAAAGCTATCTGATACTGTATCTCAGGGAGACCTGCAAAGTCCGCCGGATCCTTGTACTTGATCTCCGGCTTGCGCCGTATAGCTCCTATACCGGAGCAAGGCACATCACAGAGTACCTTCGTGAACTGCGGGAGATCCGGATCATAGATCCTGGCATCACCTGCTGCTGCGGTGATATTTTCAAGTCCCAGCCGCTGTGCTCCTTCACGTATCAGCTTCACACGCTTCTCGTGGAGGTCGAAGGCATATATCCTTCCCCTGCCCTCCATAAGCTCTGCCATAGTGAAGGTCTTGCCGCCGGGAGCTGCACATATATCAAGTACCGTATCCTCCTCCGTGGGAGCAACCGCCATACAGCAGAGCTGTGAGGCGATATCCTGTACGTGGAAAAATCCCTTTGCAAAGCCATCCATCCCTGTGACGTCGCCGCTTTCAAGTCTGTATCCGCAGGAGACATACTCTATAGGCTCCGCACCGCATGACAGTGAACTCAGGAACTCCTCCTCCGTGCAGCGTGTATTGTTGCGCCTTACACATACCGGAGGTCTTCCGAGAGAATCCGAAAGGAGATCTTCTGCAAGCTCAGCGCCGTAGTCTGCTGTAAGTCCGCCGACCAGCCACTCAGGTGCGGAATACCTTACCTGCATAGCCTCTGAAGGAGACTCCGGAACAGCATATTTCTTATCATTGCGGATGAAGCTGCGAAGAATAGCATTGACCATTCCTGATGCACTGGTCCTGCCCATCATCTTTGCCAGCTTTACGCTTTCGTTCACTGCCGCATTGTCGGGAACACTGTCCATATACAGTATCTGGTATATTCCTGCACGGAGTATATTCAGAACAGTGCCGTCCAGCTTTCCCAGAGGGCGTGAGGACAATCCCGATATTATGTGATCCAGTGTGAGCCGCCGCTCGATGACTCCGTAGTAGACTGCGGAGCAGAGCTTCTTCCCACGCTCATCAAGAGAGGAATTATCCAGTCCGCTTGAAAGCTGTATATTGGAGTAGCTCCCGCCTGCGAAAGTCTTTGTCAGCAGTCTGACAGCTACATACCTTGCATCATTTTCCTTGTTCATCGGCTGTTTCTTCTGTTCACCATGGAAAGCAGTCTGAAAAGCTGTATCAGTGATACCACAAGGGATGTCACATAGGTCATAGCTGCTGCGGAAAGCACCTTTCTTGCAGCAGGTATCTCGTCATGCTCAAGTATAGCATCTTTTTCAAGAGTCTTCAGCGCTCTGCTGCTGGCGTTGAACTCTGTCGGGAGAGTGACTATCTGGAACACCACTACCGCTGCAAACATGAAGATAGACACATATATCAGCGGTGAAAAACGTGCGGTGTAGTTTGAGATCAGCACACCGATGAGAAGTACGAAGTACCAGAACTTTGAGCATAATGATACAGCCGGAACTATCTTGCTCCTGATGACTATGGGAGTATAGTTCTCAGCGTGCTGGCACACATGACCGCACTCGTGGGCTGCAACTCCGATAGCAGCCACTGAAGTACTGTCGTATACAGCGTCCGAAAGACGGACGGTATTGTCCCTGGGATCGTAGTGATCGGTAAGGCTGCCGGAGATATGCTCTATCCTGGTATCGTGGAGACCGTTGGCGTCAAGTATCCGCCTTGCCACCTCCGCACCGGTAAGTCCTCTTGAATTTGACACCTTACTGTACTTTTTATAGGTAGTCGTAACATTGATCTGCGCCAGTATTGGCAGGAATATCATCACAAGCAGTAATATAAGACTCATATGTTCCTCCTTATCCCAGCTTTTCGCCCTTTGTGAGCTTCTTTCCCCTCAGGAAGTCCGCAGTCTTCATCCTCTTGCTGCCCTCGAGCTGTACCTCAAGGAAGCGCACTCCCTTTCCGTCGCCGCAGGCAACTGTGAAGCTGCCGGGATCCGTTATCGTACCCGGCACGGCACCGGCGGTATCACCCGTCAGCTCCGATGCGAACACCTTCAGTCTCTTTCCGCCCAGCATAGTGAAGCCTGTCACGCCCCGGACGGTATCGTGTATTTTCTTTGCAGCGCCCGTAAAGTCCAGAGCGCTCATTTCCTTGCGTATCATAGGTGAATAGCAGCTCACGGAGTCGTCCTGCTTCTCCGGAGAGAGGGTACCGTTCTCCAGGGCGTCAAGAGTCTCCGTCAGGACCTCTCCGCCCATATCTGCAAGACGGCTGTAAAGCTCCTGATAGGTCTCGTTCTCACCTATGGGAGTAACTCTCTTTATCAGCATATCGCCGGTATCAAGTCCCTCGTTCATCTGCATGGATGTCACACCTGTCTCGGTCTCGCCGTTCAGCAGCACCCAGTTTATCGGGGCTGCACCTCTGTATCTCGGGAGCAGTGAGGCGTGGATATTGATACATCCGTATTCCGGCAGCTCCAGCACCTCCTTCGGAAGTATCTGTCCGTAGGCTGTAACTACTATCAGATCGGGGGCTATTTCCCTCAGTATTCTCATAGCCTCCGCTGCGTCATCTCCCTTCCGGAAGGACAGCGGCTGGTATACCGGAACTCCGTACTCCGCCGCCGCAGCCTTTACCGGTGTCGGTATCAGCTTATAGCCTCTGCCCTTGGGCTTGTCCGGCTGGGTGAATACTGCCGCAAGCTCGTGGCTGCTCTCTGCTATAGTGCGGAGACAGGGTACAGCAAACTCCGGCGTACCCATGAAAACTATCTTCATTTATTATTCCTCCCCGGGAGTGAAAAATTCTTCCACTATCTCGGTAAACACATGACCTTCAAGGTGATCGTACTCATGGCAGACGCACTGTGCGCCAAGTCCCTGGAAGTCACGCTCGAACCACTCTCCGTTCCTGTCCTGTGCCTTCAGGTGGCACTTTTCGGGACGGGTAACGTAGCCCCATACATTCGGGCATGACAGACAGCCCTCCTGGACGTACTGCTTTCCTTCCCTTGCTGTGATCTCCGGATTGATGCACTCAAAGCTGCCCTCCTCCAGATGCATAATGAACAGTCTCCTGCATATCCCCACCTGAGGGGCTGCAAGTCCTACACCCTCAGCCTTGTTGAGGGTATCGTGCATATCGTCCAGCAGAGTTGCAAGTCTTGAATCGAACTTATCAACAGGTCTGCAAACCTTGTGAAGCATTTCATCCTTGTCAGTAAGAATCCTTCTCAGTGCCATAGTATCTTCCTTTCACACTCCTGTATCGCCGTTCATATCGGCATACAGCGAGACATTCGTCATTTCTTTCAGTGCAGCACTCTCCACAAGGATGCTGCTTATGAATCCACGCATCTCTGCGTTGTTCTTGCATTTCATTATTATCCTGTAGCGGTATTTCCCGGCGATCTTTCCGTAGGAGCATTTTACAGGTCCGAGGACTCTCACGGGAGTCTTCGGCTGAAGCTCCCTGAGCTTTCTGTCCATCAGAGCAAGTACTTTATCTGCACCTGTGCGGACTCTGTACTCCTCTGCCCCGGAAAAGCCGAACACGCACATATCACATACCGGCGGAAATATCAGCATACGCCGTATGGATATCTCCTCACGGTAGAAGCCTTCGTAGTCCTGGGCAGCAGCAAGGTTCATCACGTAATGCTCCGGCATGAATGTCTGGAGTATGGCACGTCCGGGCTGCTGACCTCTGCCGCTGCGTCCTACCACCTGAGTTATCAGGGAGAAGGTACGCTCATAGCTGCGGAAGTCTCCGGCATAGAGAGCCTTGTCCACTGACAGGACTCCCACCAGCGTAACATTCGGGAAATCCAGTCCCTTGCCTATCATCTGCGTGCCCACCATGATATCGTACTCCCCGCGGCGGAAAGCATCGAAGTTCTTCTCATAGGAATAGCGTGAGAAGGTGGTATCGGCATCCATACGGAGTATCCTTGCATCCGGGAAAAGCCCGGACAGCTCCTCCTCCATGCGCTGAGTACCGAAGCCCATGCTCTTCATGCGTGTACATCCGCACTCCGGACACACAGTCACCGGATCGGAGGCGTAGCCGCAGTAATGGCACATGAGCTTATTGTTCTTCTTGTGGTAGGTCAGCGGCACCGAACAGTGGGGACATACCAGCGGTTTGTTACAGTCACAGCAGCTTATCATAGTATGGAATCCTCGGCGGTTCAGAAGCAGTATGGACTGCTCACCACGGCTGATATTCCTCCTTACCTCCTCGGTAAGAAGGCGGCTGAACTCGGTGGGATTGCCCTCCGTTCGTTCTGCATTCATATCCACCACCTTCACCTCAGGCAGCGGAAAGCTGCTGTAGCGTTTTTTCATACTGATAAGCTGATATACGCCCTTCTCTGCGAGATAGTAGCTCTCCACCGAGGGCGTTGCAGAAGCAAGCACAAGGCTTGCTCCGTGGTACGCACAGCGCCGCTTTGCAGCGTCGTGGGCGTAGTATCTGGGGGAGCTGTCGCTTTTGTACGACCTCTCACCCTCTTCATCTATGATGATGATGCCGATATTGTCAAGGGGAGCGAATACCGCACTGCGTGTACCTATTACTATATCCGCTATCCCCTTCTGTATGCGCCGGTGTTCGTCAAGCCGCTGACCGAGGGAAAGTCCGCTGTGTATCACAGCAACACGTTCACCGAAGAGAGACCTGAACCGTCCAAGCACCTGCGGTGTAAGTCCGATCTCAGGTATCAGCAGCATTGCCTGCCTGCCCATACTCACGGTATCATATATTAGTTTTTCAAATACAGAAGTCTTTCCGCTTCCGGTAACTCCGTGAAGCAGGAACACCTCAGGCTCTCTGCGCAGAAGCCGGGAGTAAATGATGTCATGGGCGTTCTGCTGTTCCGGGGACAGAACGGTGTCCTCAGGTCTTGCACTCACGACTCCGGCGGCGTCCACCTGCCGGAAGGTCTCCATGTCATATTCTTCAGCCGCACCGGAAGCCACAAGGCGCTTGATGACGGTATCTGTAAAGCCGCACATATAAGCAGCCTCCCTTACAGAGGCTGAACCGTATTCCTCCAGGAACGCAGCAGCCTTGCGCTGCTTCGGCGTAAGGGCGAAGCTCTCCGGCGATCCGAGGTAACGTTCACTGAGCCGTACCATTCTCACCGAAGCATTTCCAACATTCTGGCGGAACACGTTATTTGATTCCAGTGCGCCTTCCTCACACAGCTCATCCACTATCCTTCTGCCGTTATCGACGATATAGTTCTCAATAACCTCGGTAAGCTCACGGCTGCCTGAGATACATCTCAGCACTCCGTACAGCTCAGCAGCCTCCTCCGTAAGTCCGGAGACACGGTCAAAGCCATGTACAAGGGAGAATCTCTCCTTTGCCTTTACGCTCATACCCGGAGGGAGCATCGCTTTCACTGCATCGAAGTAGGTACAGAACGTCTGCTCACGGATATATACCGCAAGCTCCAGCAGCTCTCCGGAGACCACCGGCTCGCTGTCGATTACAGCGGCAAGTGATTTCAGCCGGGAAGTGTCGGCGTATTCTGTAACTGCCATGACTACGCCTATCCTGCGTTTGTTTCCCCTTCCGAAGGGTACCAGCACCCTGCATCCGGGGGAGACCGTCATGCCGTCCGGGATGATGTATCCGAACAAACGGTCAAAGGAGTAGACGGCACCGCTTACAGCAGTCTCTGCGACCGGAGACATTACTCCTCGTCAGTGCTTACTATCTTGCACTTTCCGCTTGCAAGCTCCTCAACGGCAGTCTTTACAGGCTTCTCCTCCAGAGTCTGATTATTTTTGATCAGCTCGTCGGAGATCTCTCTTGCACGCTTTGCAACGGCGATAACAAGTGAGTAGCAGCTCTCATTCTTGGATATGATCTGATTTACTGCTGGTCTAAGCATTTTTTATTACCTCCTCTATATGATCGCTCATAAGCTCCGCACGAAGCTGCTCAGCACGGATTATGCTGAAGAAATCAGCCACTGCGTCCTCCAGAGCGTCGTTGACTACAATATAATCGTAATCGGGAGCGTACTTCAGCTCGTCAAGAGCCTGTGCGATACGCTTGTCGATAACTTCGGGAGTCTCTGTGCCGCGTTTCTCAAGACGGCGGCGTATCTCCTGCATGGATGGCGGAGCGATGAATACGAAAAGTGCATCGGGACGCTTTTTCCGCATCTGCATAGCACCCTGCACCTCGATCTCAAGGATCACATCTGTTCCCTGCTCAAGGTACGGATCCACCTCACTGCGAAGTGTACCGTAAAGGTTCCCGCAGTACTCCGCATTCTCCAGAAAATCGCCGTTTTCCACACGTCTGAGGAACTCCTCACGGGTGAGGAAGTGATAGGAAACGCCGTCCACCTCGCCTTCACGAGGCTCTCTGGTAGTAGCGGAAACCGAGCAGCGGAACCGCTTATCCTTCAGTATCTCGCCTAACATAGTTCCCTTTCCGCAGCCCGAGGGTGCAGAGAAAACGATAAGTCTGCCTTTCTTTGCCATATTCATTCTCCTCCTTCTATCCTTGCGGCGATAGTCTCGGAGATCAGTGATGAAAGGACTACGTGTCCGCTGTCCATTATTATCACCGCACGTGTCTTTCTGCCGCAGGTGGCGTCCACAGCCCGTCCGCTGTCCTTTGCATCCTGTATCAGGCGCTTGATAGGCGCAGCCTCCGGGTTGACTATTGATACTATCCTGGCTTCGGAGATCATATTGCCGTAGCCGATATTGATCATCTTCATAGCTTATTCCACATTCTGTATCTGCTCACGTATCTTCTCTATCTCAGCCTTCATATCCACCACCAGCTTGGTGATGCTGAGATCCTGAGCCTTTGAACCGATAGTATTTACCTCACGGTTCATCTCCTGGACGATGAAGTCCAGCTTTCTTCCCACAGCCTCGGTACAGTCCATCATGCTGCGGAGCTGTGAGATGTGGCTGCGAAGCCTTACAGTCTCTTCATCCACTGCTATCTTCTCAGCGAATACGGCAGCTTCTGTAAGTATGCGCTGCTGATCTATGTCCTTGTTTTCCAGTATCTCAGTGAGCTTCTGGTAAAGGCGCTTGCGGTAAGCCTCAACGGTCCTGGGCGACTGCTCCTCCACCTTCTGCACCAGTGCGAGTATGGTATCGGATTTCTCCAGTACATCGCTGCGGAGCCTTTCGCCCTCTACAGCACGCATCTCCACAAAGCGGTCAAGAGCTTCCTGTGCAACTGCTGCGACGTCCTCCCACACCTGCTCCTCGTCATCCGGAGTCTTCTGGATAGTGAAGATGTCAGGCAGCTTTATCAGCTTGGAAAGTGAAAGATCATCAGTAAGTCCCAGCTCGTCGGCAACGCCTCTCAGTGCGTTGACATATCCCTCGGCAGCACCCTTGTTCACAGCTATCTCTGTATCTCTGCCCTCGATATTGTTTATGCTTACCGAGATCTCGACTTTTCCCCGGGAGATACCGGTCTTCAGCATAGCCTTCAGTTTCTCGTCGATATAGCTGTATGTCCTGGGGACTCTTGAAGAATACTCGTAGTACCTGTGATTAACGGAGCGTATCTCCACAAGTATATCTCTGCCGTTGAGTATACTCTGTGCCCTGCCATAGCCAGTCATGCTTTTTAACACTTGATCGCCTTCTTTACTCATAATATTATTGGCACGCACTCCGGACAGCGCCGGAGCTGCATCGAAACATCCATTTGCAGCCGTTCCGCAGATCACTGATGACGTAATAAAACTCTGACCGGACGGTTCTTTCTGAGTAGGCTGTCCGGGACCTTACTACTATCAATACCGCACAGCTATACTATTATATTATTATAACACGAAGCCCGCAGAAATGCAAGTGTTTTTTTATTTGTCAAAAGAATGCCGGGAGATATTGCAGAATGTGTAAATTCATTGCATATCGCCGTCATGTCATGCGGGGATCCAGGACTGCTCCGGCACTGTTTTTCTGCAAGTCCCGGACTTGAAGATACTTTTTTTGCGAAAAGCACTTGTTTCGTCCGGAAAAATGGTGTATAATAAAATAAGCGCCTGTATACAGTCTCCGGCGAAAGACCTTCAGGCGGCAAATCTACAGAACGGAGAGAAAACTTATGTCAAAGAAACCCTTTTACATCACCACGCCTATTTACTATCCTTCGGGAGATCCGCACATCGGTCACTGCTATACAACAGTTGCCTGCGATTCTATCGCCCGTTACAAACGAATGCAGGGTTATGACGTAATGTTCCTTACCGGTACTGACGAGCACGGTCTGAAGATAGAGCAGAAGGCTGCTGAGCAGGGCGTGACTCCCAAGGAATACGTTGACGGTATCGTAGCAATATTCAAAAAGCTCTGGAGCTATATGAATATCAGCTACGACAGATATATCCGCACTACCGATGACTACCACATCGAGTCAGTGCAGAAGATCTTCAAGGAACTCTACGACAGAGGCTATATCTACAAGGGCGAGTACTCAGGAAAGTACTGTACCCCCTGCGAGAGCTTCTGGACCGACTCACAGCTTGACGAGAACGGCTGCTGTCCCGAATGTCACAGACCTGTTACACTGGAGAAGGAGGAGTCTTACTTCTTCAGGATGTCTCCCTTTGCCGACAGGATCGAAAAGCTCCTGCTGGATACAGATTTCCTCCGCCCGAAGACAAGAGCTGTTGAGCTGGTAAACAACTTCATCAAGCCCGGTCTGGAGGATCTCTGCGTATCAAGAACTACATTCAAGTGGGGCATCCCCGTATCATTCGACGACAAGCACGTTGTATACGTGTGGATCGACGCCCTTTCCAACTACATCACCGCTCTGGGCTACCTCAACGGCGCTCACAGCGACTTCGATACCTACTGGCCGGCTGACGTACACATGGTGGCAAAGGACATTATGCGCTTCCACGCTATCATATGGCCTGCAATGCTTATGGCTCTCGACCTGCCGCTGCCCAAGCACCTTGCCGTACACGGCTGGATCACCTTCCAGAGCAAGACCGGCGAAGCTCAGAAGATGTCAAAGTCACTGGGCAATGTTGTGGATCCGTTCATGCTGGGCGAGCGTTACGGCGTTGATGCTATCAGATACCACATCCTTCGTGAAATGGCTCTGGGTGCTGACAGCGCATTCTCCAACGAGATCATGATAAACCGCATCAACTCAGACCTCGCCAACGGCTTCGGAAACCTTGTATCACGTACAGTCGCAATGGCTGACAAGTACTTCGGCGGCACTCTCCCCGTGGAGCGTCAGGAGGCTGAGATAGACAAGTCCCTCATGGACTGCCTGCTTTCTATCCGTGACAAGGCAGACAAGTGCATCGACGAAACAAGACTCAAGAACGCTCTTGAGGAGATCTTCACTGCTGTTGACCGTGCGAATAAGTACATCGACGAGACTGAGCCGTGGAAACTGGGCAAGGACGAGTCTCAGTACCCCAGACTTGCTTCAGTACTCTACAACCTGCTGGAGTCCATCCGTATCATATCCACTCTCCTTTCACCCTTCATGCCTACTATCATGCCTGAGGTGTGGGAGCAGATAGGTGCATCAAAGAACGATGTTACCTACGAGAACGCCGGTAAGTTCGGTGTACTCCCTGCTGACGTGACAGTTCACAAGGGAAGGATACTCTTCCCCCGTATCGACACCCAGAAGGAGCTTGAAGAACTCAACGCTATAATAGAAAAGAATATGGCAGAGGCTCAGGCAAAGCTCTCCGGATACGAAAAGTCTGATGAAGCTCCCGCTGAGGAGAAGATCGAACTTGCTCCGGAGATCACTATAGACGACTTCGCAAAGATCGAGATACGTGCCGCAAAGGTCCTGTCTGCGGAAAGAGTGAAGAAGTCCGACAAGCTGCTCTGTCTCCAGCTTGACGACGGCATGGGCGGACGCCAGGTAGTATCCGGGATAGCTCAGTACTACGCTCCGGAAGACCTGGTAGGAAAGACTCTCCAGCTCATCGCTAACCTCAAGCCCGTGAAGCTCAGAGGCGTTGACAGCTTCGGTATGATCTGCGCCGCCGATACTCCCGACGGCATCAGAGTCGTATTCCTCGATGATGACATTCCGGCTGGTTCAAAGATAAGATAACATTTCAGGGCGCACTGAGTGCGCCCTGAGTCATACATATCTGCTTATAATTTAAGTGAACTATAGTCATATTCCCCTTAATTAATCCTTTCGCACTGTATCATCATACAAAATTCAGTTAATTGCAGCTGAAATTATGGTGAGATCTTGATTTTTATATTAAATCGGTGTATAATTAAAGTATAATTTAATTTATCAGGGGGATAATCTTATGAAAACTAACTTCTTGCTCAGAGCCGGCGCAGTCATTATGACAGCCGCACTCACAGCTTCATGCACATTTATGTACGGGAAAGGAGGTTCTTCACCTGTGAAGTCTCAGATAACAGGTTCGGCTGCTTCCGCTGCAGAGGCAAGTCCGCTTATAAGCCGGAACGTCCCTGCGTACTCAGGCGCTAATCCTGCAACAGCCACTGCCGCAAACGATGAGCACTACTTCTCTTTCTGGTTCGGTACTGCTCCCGACTACCTTGCCTACGACCTCTCCGGAGTGCCGGAGGAACAGAAGAAAGAGGTAACGGCAGTCTGGTACACCACCGGCTGCTTCGACAGGATCGGACAGTACATCAATCAGAATATGGTGCCTACAGACTACGATATAGAGGTGAACTCCGCTCCCGGCGGCGAATACCCCACTGAGGGCTGGAAGACCGTGAAGTCAGTCCGGGGCTGCACCTACGGTTCGGGACTTCATATCCTCTCACTTGAAGGCTGCAACTGGATAAGACTCAATATCCTCACAGCAGACGGTGCCGAGGGCAAGCAGGCAAGCCTTAACTTTGACGTACACAGCGGCAGCAGTGATACATGGCTCTTCCTCGGTGACTCCATAACCGCCGGAGGTATGAACAACTGCTACGGTACGGGATTTGCCACACATATCAAGAACCTTGATGACAGGTACTTCCCGGCTCAGGTAAACGGCGGAATAGGCGGTATAACCAGTACTGACGGCGCAGATAATATTGACCGCTGGCTGGATGACTGCCCTGCAAGATACGTGAGCATCGCCTACGGCACGAATGACTGCTGGGGCAATCCCGGCAATACCGAAAAATTCTACAATAACACAAAGAAGATGATTGACTCAGTGCTGGATCACGGCAGCATTCCTGTTCTGCCTAAGATACCCGGCTCCACCAATAAGGACGTGGGCAATAACGTTCCGCTGTACAATGCTAAGGTGGAACAGCTCTGGCAGGAGTATGAAGGAAAGCTGATCAAAGGCCCGGACTTTGAGACCTTCTTCTCCGAGCATCCGGACTACCTCAGCAGCGACGGTGTACACCCTGCTTCCGAAGGCTACGAAGCAATGCGTCAGGAGTGGGCGAAGGAGATGTATAAGGCTGTATACAGCGCCGAAGCTCCCATATCTCCAACGGAAGCCTCCGGCGGCGTAAAATACGGCGATGCGAACTGTGACGGCAAAATAGATATATCCGATGCCGTTGCCGTACTCCAGTATACCGCCAACAAGACCAAATATCCGCTTACGAATGAGGGTATCAAAAACGCCGATACAGACGGAGAATCAGGCATCACCGGTTCAGATGCCATAGTGATACAAAAAATAGACGCAGGACTTATTGATCCGGAGGAACTGCCGATAAAATAGTACTGCACCGGAATATACAATAACATATATCTGTACAGGGTGTGCTTTATCCGTCAGCTGCGGAAAGGCACACCCTTCTGTTTATACCCCCTGTCAGAAAAAATACATATCAATATGTAAATAATTTCACTTGACATAGCACCAATGATATTATATAATCAGTATATAGACTGAAAACCAGTCGCAAAAGGAGGATTTAAAATGAAAAAGATCATATCAACTATTGCAGCTTCAGCTATAGCATTTTCAGGCATAGCCGCCGCTGTTCCATGTACTCAGGCTGCCGGAGACTCCGTTGACCATATCGTCATTCTCGGAGACAGCATCTCCAACGGATACGGACTTAAAGAAGGCGAATACAGCTACGGCGAGATACTTGCCGATTACACAGGTGCAAAAGTGGATAACCTCGCCGTTGCAGGAAATACATCAGAAAAACTTGTATATAGATTATCCGTTGATGCAGCAACACCTGAGTATAACGCTCTGAAGAATGCCGATGTTGTTGTTATCTCTATCGGCGCAAATGACATGATGAGCTACGCCTCTCACAGACTCCTTGAGATCGGTAAAAGCGCTTCATGCCTGAAGGATCAGTACGCAGATGCTGAGATTCCCGAAGAGCCATCCCTCGGAACAGTAAGAGAAATGCTCGATTCCGCAAAGCTGAAGAAATTCGCTGATTCCACCGTTAATATGATAACTCTTTCCACTGAACTCGGTAAGCTCACAAATGACCTTGCTGCCACTACAAGTACTCAGAACTACCAGCGCTACGAAAGAGTCATCGAGACCAAGACTATCCCAAACATCGAATCAATCATTAAGCAGATCAGGAATATCACCCCGGATGCCGAGATCATCCTCCAGACTGTATACAATCCTCTTATAGTGGAGGACTCCTTCGTTGCAAGCTCGTCAACACTGAAATCCTATGCCAGCTTCCTGCCTAACTTCGTAGTAAAGTTCGACAATGTACTCACTTCCTTCTCAAAGCAGCTCAATGACTGTGCCGAAGCAAACGGCGCCCATATCGTAGATACCTACAGCACTTTCAGCGCTGAGGACGAAAACAAAGTAAGATATGCCTGGTACTTCGACGGGATAGAAGAGACTCCCACTGATATCCACCCTAACCAGGCAGGAAATATCGCAATTGCTGCCGATGTGCTGGATACTCTCGATTCACTGGGCAAGATCAGTCTCCATGACGACAACGGACTTATCGTACAGGCTTACAACAGCCTCGCCAACAAGGATCAGTACCCTGCCGCAGTATACCCGACTCTTGCAAAAGTAATGGGCGATCCCTCAAAGGCTGCTCCTGAATTCACCCTGGGCGATGTTAACAGCGACGGTCTTATCGACTCCAGCGACGCATCTGAAATACTCGCTGACTACGCCTCTGTTTCTACCGGCGGTACTTCTTCATTCTCCGGTACTAAAGCAAAGGCTGCCGATGTTAACAATGATTCCCTTGCAGATTCCAGTGACGCTTCATCCATACTCAGCTACTACGCTTACGCTTCTACTGCTGAGAACGCAAAGTCACTTGCTGACTTCCTTGCAGAAAACGGCTGATCTGTATCACGGTACATACTCCTCCTGCTCCGTCAGGGGGAGTTTTTATATCTGTGATCCTTCTGCACACAGCCTGTCCCCCCTCACCGGACTGCATTCATATGATCTCTTTCTCAGACAGTACTCCCCCGCTTACCGCAGCAGGATCTTTTTTTCAAAAACCTCTTGACAGAGTGCGGAAAATGTTGTATAATACCTTTACAATCTTATAAATGCTATGAAGGGAAACAAAAACCGCAGGGGCTTTTGCAGAGAGAGCTGTCACGCTGCCGGAAGGCGCACTGGTGAAAGACAGCAGGCAGATGCGGTCATAACTCCTCCCTGAGCAGTCAGCTGAAAGGTGTTGACTCAATGGCGTGTATCTCACACGGCGTTACCGTTACCGACTAAGCTCCACCGGGTTCTCCCGTTACAGAGATATGCGTTGATCCGACGCAGACGAGAGGGCGTGGCTTATCCCCACGTCAAGAAGAGTGGTACCACGGAGTATATTTGCAGCTTCGTCTCTTCCATGCAAGGCATGGAGGAGACTTTTTTATTGCCCTCCTGCCGGCATAACCACGGATCAGAACGGAGGAACATTTATGAAAAACACAGAAAAATACACCCGTCAGTTCTTTGCCCCTCCTGCTTCCGCTATGAAGTGGACGCAGAAAACATACGTTGACAAGGCTCCGGTATGGTGCAGCGTTGACCTCAGAGACGGCAATCAGGCTCTTATCACACCTATGGATCTGGGAGAGAAACTGGAATTCTTCAAACTCCTCGTGAAGCTGGGCTTCAAGGAGATAGAGATAGGCTTCCCTGCCGCCTCGGAGACGGAGTACGAATTCTGCCGCACACTCATCGAGGAGGATCTTATCCCGGATGATGTCGCTATCCAGGTACTCACCCAGTCCCGTGAGCATATCATCAAAAAGACCTTCGACGCTCTTGTGGGATGCAAGAACGCTATAGTCCACCTCTACAACTCGACCTCAGCGGCACAGCGTGAACAGGTCTTCCGCAAGAGCAGGGAGGAAATAATTGATATAGCTGTCTCCGGAGCAAAGCTGTGCAAGGAGTACCGGGAAAAGTACGAGGGAAATTTCCGCTTTGAGTACTCCCCGGAGAGCTTCACCGGTACAGAACCGGATTTCGCTCTGGAGGTATGCAACGCCGTACTCGATGTATGGCAGCCTGCTCCCGATGACAAGGTGATAATCAACCTCCCCGTTACAGTACAGCTCTCCATGCCCCACGTATACGCAAATCAGATCGAGTATATGTGCGACAACCTGAGATACCGTGAGAATGTCATAGTCTCCCTCCACCCCCATAATGACCGTGGATGCGCTGTTGCAGATACGGAAATGGGACTCCTTGCAGGTGCTGACCGTGTTGAGGGTACACTTTTCGGCAACGGTGAGCGCACGGGAAATGTGGATATCATCACCCTTGCGCTGAATATGTACTCCCAGGGCGTGGATCCCGGACTCGACCTCAGCGATATACCTTCCATTGAGGAGGTGTATACCCGTGTCACACGCATGGAAGTATACGAGCGTCAGCCATACTCAGGCAAGCTGGTATTTGCAGCCTTCAGCGGCTCCCATCAGGACGCTATCGCAAAGGGAATGAAGTGGCGTGAGGAGAACTCCTCTCCTGTCTGGAACGTACCCTACCTGCCTATTGATCCCACAGACATCGGCAGAGTATACGAAAGTGATGTTATCCGTATCAACAGTCAGTCCGGAAAGGGCGG
>DNLQ01000173.1 GCA_003488415.1 Ruminococcus sp.
TACCACCCGTGCGGCAGCCTGCTTTACCGGCGAATCCGGACTAAAGAAGTAAAAGCTGACAAAAAAAGGCTGTGAGGGAAGGAAGTGGAAACCGAAAGGGGGGAACCCTGGAAAGGGTAAGAATGTCAGCTTTTGCTGTTTTTTCTTCCCCTTAGTTTCCATGGTTCCCCCTCGTGATGCCGACATCCATGTCCGCCGGACTGCCGGAAGCAGTCCCTACACCGATACAAGAGAAATACTTCCTTCCGCTGCCGGTCGGACAAGTCCATGATGTGAAGGTCATCCGTCAGTTTTTTCGTGACAGAAGGTGTTATTGATCTTCAGGCAGAGTAAATGTAAATTCGCTGCCTTTTCCGTATTCGCTTCTGGCAGAGACAGCTCCGCCGTGAGCTTCAATTATCGCCTTTACAACGGCAAGTCCGACGCCAGAGCCGCCCGTGCTGCGATTCCGGGATCTATCCGCACGGTAAAACCTTTCAAAAACGTGAGGCAGATCATCGGGAGAAATTCCTATACCCGTATCGCTGACAGTCAGACGGAAGGCCTCATCACTGCATCTGCTGTGATATCTATTTTCCCGCCGTTTTCGGTGTACTTCACCGCATTTGACAGCAGATCAGTCACCGCCTGCGCTATCCTGTCACGGTCGGCGCTGATAGAAATATCAGCGCAGTTTATAGTCGCAGCAATTTTCTTATCCGCCACTTCTCTTTCAAACATTGCCGCTGCCTTTTCAAGCAGCGGGCGGATAGGAAAAACAGTTTTGTGTAGTATAAGGCGGTCAGAGTCTATCCTGTGCAGCTTCTCCATATCGTCCACAAGTCCCGATATACGCTGTATTTCCTCGTAGCATCCCGACAGCCGTTCGGGGGTAGGTTCCCATATGCCCTCGCATATCATTTCAAGGTGCAAAGCGATATTGGTCAGCGGTGTACGCAGCTCATGTGCCACATCAGCTGTAAGTCTCTGACGCAGTTTTTCCTTTTGTCCGAAAGTCTGCGCCATTGTTGTTACAGCCTATGACAGCTCATGCTTCTCCGCAGAGCCAGTTTTGTTTTCACCTGCGGTGGAATAATCTCCCCCGGCTATTTTACGTGTGCTGAGTTTTGGTCTTTTCATCTGCTCACCTCAAACCGATAGCCCATACCGTGAACGGTCTTGATGTATTCGGGTGAATGGGGATCACGCTCGATCTTCCGGCGAAGGTTTTTGATATGAGTGTCTATGGCTCTGTCATAGGAGTCAAAGCCAATGCCGAAAGCCTTTTCGATGAGCTGCTCCCGTGAGAGTACATTTCCGGCATTTTGGAGAAAGACTGTCAGGATCTTCCATTCGCTTGCCGTCAGCGGTATCTCCTCGCTGTTTCTGAGCAGCTTCATCTCCTGCATATTGACAGTAAGCTCACCGTAATCCTGTACTGTACTAAGTTTTCCGCTTCTGCGAAGGACAGTCTGCATCCTCGCATACAGTTCCTTCAGGCAGAAGGGCTTTTTTATATAATCATCCGCACCGAGAGCAGGTCCGCTCAGCATATCCTCCTCCTGTGTTCTCGCCGTCAGCATGATGATCGGAACAGAGGATCTTTCCCTTATGGTACGGCACAGTTCCTCACCTGTGATATCGGGGAGCATAAGGTCGAGGATGATAAAATCCACCTGCTGAGAACTGAATATTTTCAGTGCCTGCCTGCCGTTCCCGGCAGAGAGCACCGTCATCCCCTTGTGGGTAAGATAGTCCGAAACAGCCTCTCTTATCTTTGCCTCGTCGTCTACTGCAAGCACGTTCACAGCCGTTCACCTCACTTCCACTTCTAATTATACCATATCCATAGGAAAAGTAAAGTATTATTTCCAGTTGGCAAAAATAGCTTTTGAACCTGCTAACAATGAGTAAGGGATGGTTATGGTATCCTCGGAGTCGATTCGTTCAGCGGCGCTTATTGCCCACGGACTGCATCCGCCGTTTGCATTTGCTCCCACCTGATCGGCAGTGAAATGAAAACCGCAGTTCTGACACACAAGATCAGTTCCTTCGACGGCATATCTGCCGTTTCCAGAGGTATAGCAGGACTGGCAGGTATTGAACGCTGTGCGTATGCTGCCCTCGCTGTCCCTGACCGCAAATACTTCCATATCTGTTCCTTCCACTGTCACAGGATAAAACTTTGCGGTTTCCGTCACCTCATTTATCGGGATAACAAGGTCGTCTTTTATATCCGTGACTTCAGATGCAGCTTCCGGGAGCTGCTCATTTTCTCTGATTCCGCAGCCGCAGACGCCAAGCAGCAGAACTGCTGCTGTCAATACTGAAAAAAACTTTCTCATAATTTATCCTCCTGTTACTTCATAGCCCTTATCGGCTATAGCCTGCTTCATTTCATCAAGGTGTATCAGCTCTCCCGAAAGAGTGAGTACAGCCGTGCCTTTTTCGTGACTTACATCAGCCTCCTGTACCTCGTCAAACGCCTCAAGACACTTCCTGACAGTTGCCTCACAGTGTGGGCACATCATTCCCTTTATTTTCAGTATATACGTGTTTTCTCCTGTATTCAGGGCACTCAGCTCCTTCACCATGTCCTTTTGCGGACTGTCATTTTTGGTTTCAAAGATCTTTGCAAGGTTCAGCCTGAGTGCATTTGTTACCACCGAAACGCTTGAAAGACTCATTGCCGCCGCACCAAACTTCGGATCAAGCTCCCAGCCGAAAAGTCTGATATAAGCACCTGCCGCAAGAGGGATACCGATCACATTGTAAATAAACGCCCAGAACAGATTCTGACGTATATTCCGCATTGTTTTGCGGCTCAGACGAAGTGCCGCAGCAGCGTCGTTCAGGCGGCTCTTCATCAGCACGACGTCTGCGGCGTCAATGGCAATGTCGGTACCTGCCCCGATTGCAATACCTATGTCTGCACGGGTGAGCGCAGGTGCGTCATTTATACCATCGCCGATCATTGCCACCTCGCCCTGCTCCTGCAGTTTTCTCACGACACGTTCTTTTTCGTTCGGAAGCACTCCTGCAATTACCATATCCACGCCCACCTGCTTGCCTATAGCGTTTGCGGTACGCTGGTTGTCACCTGTCAGCATTACAGTTTTCAGCCCCATGTTTTTCAGCTGAGCTATCGCTTCGGGAGAGTCCTCCTTAATAGTATCTGCAACGGCGATGATACCCAGCAGGCGGCTCTCGTCTGCAAAGAAAAGCGGAGTTTTTCCCTCGTCCGCAAGGAGCTGAGCGATAAGATCTGCCTCATCGGAGATCTTTACCTTGCTTCCGATAAACCCGGCATTTCCGCCGTAGTATGTCCTGTCATCAAGCCTTGCTGTCAGTCCGCTGCCGGAAACAGCTTTGAAATCCGTTACCTCCGACAGCTCCGTATCATGCTCCTCAGCGTAGGACACGACCGCCTTTGCAAGTGGATGTTCACTTTTCTGCTCAAGTGAAAAAGATGTTCCGATAAGCGTTTTTTCATCTGTATTTATGGGGATAATATCCGTGACGGAAGGCTCACCCTTTGTGATAGTTCCCGTCTTGTCAAGGACTACTATCTGTGCTTTGCCCGTTTCTTCAAGAGAAACAGCGGTTTTGAAAAGTATTCCGTTCTTAGCACCCACACCGCTGCCTACCATTATGGAAACAGGTGTAGCAAGTCCAAGTGCGCAGGGACAGCTTATGACAAGCACAGAGATAGCCCTTGCGAGGGCATAGCCTGTTGTCTGTCCCACCGCAAGCCATATTATCAGTGTCACAAGCGCTATGCCGATGACCGCAGGAACGAACACTGCCGATACTCTGTCTGCCAGTTTTGCTATAGGAGCCTTTGTTGCAGCAGCATCGCTCACCATTTTTATGATCTGCGAAAGAGTTGTGTCTTCGCCGACCTTAACCGCTTCGCAGCGCAGGAAGCCCGACTGATTTACCGTACCTGCCGAAACGCCGTCACCTGTCAGCTTGTCTATGGGAATACTCTCGCCTGTCAGCGCAGACTCATCAACTGCACTCGTGCCGTCAATTACCAGACCGTCAACAGGGATATGCTCCCCGGGGCGTACTACAAAAACATCACCGATGTTTACCTGTTCGGCAGGAATAGTCTGCTCCTTGCCGTCACGCTCTACAACAGCGGTTTTCGGCGAAAGCTCCATAAGTCCTTTGAGTGCGTCTGTTGTTTTTCCCTTAGAGTAGGCTTCAAGAGTTTTTCCCACCGTTATAAGCGTGAGTATCATCGCTGCTGCCTCAAAATAGAAGTTCATCATGTCGTCCATGACAGCTTTTTCATCACCTGCCACAACTGCTCCCGTCATGTGGAACAGTACATAGACGCTCCACAAAAAAGAAATTCCCGACCCCATTGCCACCAGCGTGTCCATATTCGGACTTTTATGAATGACTGCCCTGAAGCCGCTAACAAAGAATTTCTGGTTTATCACCATGATGATTGCCGTCAGTAACAGCTGAACAAGTCCCATTGCGACGTGGTTGCCGTTCAGAAAGGGCGGAAGTTTCCAATCCCACAGCATATGTCCCATTGAGAGGTACAGCAGCGGCAAAAGGAATACCAGCGAGGCGATGAGCCGCTTTATCATCATGGGAGTTTCCCTGTCTGTAAGGTCATCGGCACTGTCTTTAGCTTTTTCATTTCCTTTAAGCGAGGCGCCGTATCCTGCATTTTCGACTGCCTTGATGATATCTGACGGACTTGCCGTCCCCTCAACGCCCATTGAGTTTGTCAGCAGGCTCACCGAGCAGGAGGTAACACCCTCCACTGCCGATACAGCCTTCTCTACTCTTGCGCTGCAAGCGGCGCAGCTCATGCCTGTTACATTGTATTGTTCCATATTGATCACTCCGTTATGTGTATTTTTCCGTATATCATTCCCATCCAGCACGAGTAGCTTATATCGCCTGTGCCTTCGGGAGTAAACTCTATTATATTATTGCCCTCGTGAAATTCGTATTCCAGATCGAGAGAATTACAGATCAGTTTTCCGTTGCAGCCGTTGATACTGCTTTTTTCTGCATATATATTCCACCGGACAGGTACTCCGGTCCTGACCGTTATCTCAGGATATTTTCCTGATGTCAGTTCGCTTTTCACTATCTGCACACCGCCGATGTTTACCGCTGTGTCCTTTGCCGAGCCCGATGACGCCAGTGCAGCCGGCAGCACGCCGCTCAATACTCCGCCCTGTGTCAGCAGAGCAAGTCCCATGACTGCGACCACTACAGCGCCAGCGTTCTGTACTGTATGGGCAAATTTCTTTCCGAGTGCTGCAACAAGTGAGCTGAGCCCCAGCATCAGCGGAAGCGTTCCGATACTGAACAGCAGCATTGACAGCGCTCCTTTTATGGGACTGCCGCTTGCAAGGGCGATAAGCCACATAGCCTGTAACGGTCCGCAGGGCATTAAACCGTTGAGCAGTCCGACAACAAAGGATGAACCTGTCTTTGCCGACATTTTTCCGATAGTACGTACAAGTCTTTTCGGAAGCGGCAGTGACAGCCTTTGCAGCCATGAAAACGCACCTATGAGCCGAAGTCCCATGATAAGCAGAACAACACCTGCAATTATCTTTATTAGCCCCTGAATCGTCAGCGGAACTGATACCGCCGAGCCTCCGCCGATAAAATATCCCACCGTGCCGAGGCCTGCGCCGATAGCCGTGTAGGATGCGACTCGACCGAGATTGTACAGAAGCGGCCGGACGAAGGAGCTTTTTCTTTCATCCGGTATGCTCTGAGAAAGGCTTATTCCGCCGCACATGGCGATACAGTGTACAGAGGTGACTGCACCGATAAGAAGCAGCATACCGTAGCCCATTCCCGACTGTGCAAGCTGAGAGGGAGCAAGTTTGTTAAGAAGCCCTGTGTACTGCAAGGCGATATATAATATTGTTATCGCAGCGAGTGAAAGAAATCCTTTAACGGGAAAACGACTGTCTGCCGTACCTGCGACAGTATAGCCCTCAGCTTCGACCGCCTTTACTATGCGTTCATAATTCACATTGCCTTCGGTTTCAAATTCTACCCTTGCACTCTTGTAACTGACATTTACATTATGGACCCCCTGAATGCTTTGCAAGGCTTTTTTTATCCTCTGTTCACACTGGATACAGTACATTCCCGATATTTTCAAGTGACAGGCTTTTCTATCCGCCATAGACCTCACCTCAGGATATATCATAACAGGTAATTATGTGTTTTTTATGTACATACATATGAAAATAGTTATATTTATCAGAAATAGAATTGAGCTATAAGATAATATAGAAAACCGATATGCGAAATAGTATTGACTTTTGCCGATTTAACCATATAATAAATATTACAAAATTCAATCACGCGCAGATACTAAACATACTATTTCTGTATGTTTAGTGTATATACGAATCAGGGAGGAACAAAAATGCAGAATAATCTTCATTCGGTTGCAGGCGGTATTATACGAATGTGTATGATGGATATGACTAAATAACATGAAAAATAATGAAAGAGGTTTATTTTATGAAAAGGAACAGATTTAAGAATATAACTTCATTTGCTCTCGGAGCATTGTTATTGGGTTCGCTGGTATCATGCGGTGCAAGTGCCGAATCCGCAGATAAGGCTTCTTACTCTATCGTTAATGTTTCATATGATCCCACACGTGAGCTTTATGTAAACTATAACGAGGCATTCAGGAAATACTATAAGGAAAAGACAGGCAAGGACGTTGAGATCACTCATTCTCACGGAGGCTCGGGAAAACAGGCTCTCGAGGTCGCAAACGGTCTTGAGGCGGATGTAGTTACACTGGCTCTTGAAGCAGATGTGAATGAAGTCAGAAATGCAGGGCTGATCGAGGATGGCTGGGTGAATGAATTTCCCCTTGACAGTTCTCCCTACACATCTACTATAGTTTTCCTTGTCCGCAAGGGAAATCCAAAAAGCATCCTTGACTGGGATGATCTGGTACGTGAAGACGTAGGGATCGTTACTCCCGATCCTAAGACCTCAGGCGGCGCAAAATGGAATTATCTTGCTGCATGGGCTTATGAAAGCAGAAAGGCAGGCGGCGACGAGGAAAAGATAAAGGACTTCCTCCGTCAGCTTTTCAGTAATGTAGTATCCCTTGAATCGGGTGCGAGAGGTGCAACGAATGCCTTCGTAGAAAACGGACAGGGCGATGTGCTCATATCCTCTGACGGGAGGAATAGAGTCAACAGCCTCAACGCTCGATGAGATAATCGCAGAAACGCTGAGCAGTGTTGAATCGGAAAGAACTTCCAGAGTCATAGATAACGAGGCGGCAGGGAGTATGGAAAGAAGAAAAAGGGAGGGCTATTTCTGATGAAGGGATTGCTTAAATTTATTACCTGTGGAAGTGTTGACGACGGTAAATCCACACTTATCGGTCATATACTGTATGATGCAAAGCTGCTTTATACAGATCAGGAGAAGTCATTGCAGCTTGACAGTAAGGTGGGCAGCAGAAACGGCGATATAGACTATTCTCTTCTCCTTGACGGACTTATGGCTGAGCGTGAGCAGGGCATCACTATTGACGTTGCATACCGCTATTTTACCACAGATAACCGCAGCTTCATCGTTGCAAACACTCCGGGCCATGAGGAGTATACAAGGAATATGGCTGTCGGTGCATCCTTTGCAGATCTTTCCGTAATACTTATCGACGCATCTCAGGGAGTTCTGGTACAGACACGCCGTCACACAAGAATATGCAAGCTCATGGGAATACGCTATTTTGTTTTTGCCGTAAATAAAATGGACCTTGTGGACTACAGCGAGGAACGCTTCAATGAGATAGTCGCACAGATAGATAAGCTCAGCAATGAGCTCCGGCTTGAAAACATAAAGATCATACCGCTTTCCGCTACAGAGGGCGACAACGTTACTGTAAGGTCTGAAAAGATCCCGTGGTACAGCGGAGGTTCACTTCTGGAGCACCTTGAAACAGTGGACATAGTTTCGGATCGGAACGAGAAAGGCTTCTATATGCCTGTGCAGAGGGTGAGCCGTCCCGATCATACCTTCCGGGGATTTCAGGGACAGATCGAAGCAGGCAGAATATCAGTCGGTGATGAGATAACTGCTCTTCCCAGCGGTGAAACAGCTTCTGTAAAGAGCATACTCGCAGCAGGAAGTGAAACTGACACAGCCTATGCCGGTCAGCCTGTAACTATCTCCCTTGACCGTGAGGTCGATGTCTCAAGAGGCTGTGTGCTGCTGAAAGATACCGATATTCCCGTATGCAGACAATTCACTGCGTCCGTACTATGGATGGACGAGGGCGAGCTGAGAGCGGGGAACGATTATTTTGTAAAGCTGGGAACAAAGCTGCTGCCTGCGGCTGTAACAAATATCGGATATGCCATAGATGTAAATACAGGTGAGCATATCAAGGCAGAGACTATCAGCAAGAACGGAATTGCAAGCTGTGAGATAGTTCTAAGCGATATTGCCGCAGCAGATCTCTTCGGCAGGCATAAGACACTGGGTGAGATAATCCTCATAGACCGCATCACGAATGCTACTTCTGCCTGCGGAGTTATCACGGACATTGTCAGATACGAGGGCAAGACGGGAAGAGCCTCATTTGCAGGCAGCGTTATAACCGCAAGAGGAGACATTTTTGAGGAGTTCCTCTATGATACCGAGAGCATGAATGTTTTCAAGTATCAGCCTGTGAATACCACATATTCTGTTGGCGATGATATACCGGTAGACGGAAAAAGCTACAGCTATCCCGATGATATGGATATACTCGTAATGCGTGACAGTGCCGCAGTGCTGATAAGGAACAGAAATGTCAAGGACATTATTGCACTTGAAGAATATGAATACAGCGGAGTCCCTGTTGTCAATGGCAGAGGCTTCGGACTTAATATATCATCTCAGGAGGACGCACAACGTTTTATTTCGGAATACTGCGAAAGTACTGAAACAGGAAAAGAGCTTTATGACAAGTGGCTGGATTTCGGTGCATACAGAAAAATATCCATACGGTAAAAGGAGTGAAGAAAATGAATGAGATAGAAAAGGACCTCAACAGTGTAGTCAACGAGCTGCTTGAAGATTTTGAAGATGAGCCGGAGCAGACAGGCGCTTTTGATCATCCTGACAAAGATGCGATAACAGATATACTTTCAAGCCTGAGACAGATAATATTTCTCGGACACTTCAGGAAAAAATCCATAAAGGTATACACACTCAGAAACAAGATCACCATGCTCCTTGAAGACGTTACGTTCAAGCTCAAAAAGCAGATAAAGATAGTCCTCAGAAATAATGGTTCGGATGAAGAAGCTGTCGCACGGAAGGCTCAGGAGATCACATTTGAGTTTATCAGAAGACTCCGCAAGATCAGGGAATATATAATGACTGACGTTCAGGCGGCTTATGACGGCGATCCTGCCGCTTACAGCAAGGACGAGATAATTTACTCATACCCGGGACTGTTTGCCATACTGGTCAACAGGATAGCCCATGAGCTCTATCTGCTCGACGTACCGATGATACCGAGAATGATGACTGAATATGCCCATAACGAGACAGGTATCGACATCCACCCGGGAGCTACCATAGGAAAATACTTTTTTATAGATCACGGCACGGGAAGCGTTATCGGCGAAACTACTGTTATCGGCGACAACGTGAAGATATATCAGGGAGTAACTCTCGGAGCTCTTTCAACAAGAGGCGGTCAGGCACTGAAAAACAAAAAGCGCCACCCCACTATAGAGGATAACGTCACGATCTATTCGGGAGCATCTATCCTGGGCGGCGAGACTGTCATAGGAAAGGGAGTCGTTATAGGAGGTAATGCGTTCATCACACATACGATCCCCGAGGGTGCTAAGGTCAGCGTAAAGAATCAGGAATTGAGATATAATTATGACGCTTCCAAGCCCATTGAAAGAGTTGTCATAGACGAGGATAACAGCTGGTTCTATATAATATGATAACGTGATCGTGTTATAGACTGAGTTTATATCTCATACTAATGATATTGTATCTCCTGAGGTATTGATTTTTTTACTTTAATGCTTTATAATATAGTTAACAGATATGTTTACTCTGCATAAATTGTAAAGGAGCTGAATAATAATGTCTAAGATCTACAAAGGTGCAACTGAAATTATCGGTAATACTCCGATAGTTGAGTTCATAAACATTGAAAAGAACGACGGTCTTAAAGCCAATATCCTCGCTAAGCTGGAATATCTCAATCCTGCGGGAAGCGTAAAGGACAGGATAGCAAAAGCTATGATCGAGGATGCCGAGAAAAAGGGCATTCTGAAAAAAGACAGCGTTATCATCGAACCCACGTCTGGAAATACAGGTATCGGTCTTGCTTCAATAGCTGCTGCAAAGGGCTATAGGATCATACTTACAATGCCTGAGACCATGAGCGTTGAGAGAAGAAACATTCTTAAAGCATACGGCGCTGAGCTGGTTCTTACAGAAGGCTCAAAGGGTATGAAGGGTGCCATCGCAAAGGCAGAAGAGCTTGCCAAGGAGATTCCCGGAGGTTTCATTCCCGGACAGTTTGTTAACCCTGCTAACCCTGCTGTTCATAAAGCAACCACAGGTCCCGAGATCTGGAGAGACACAGACGGAAAGGTTGATATATTCATCGCAGGCGTTGGTACAGGCGGAACCGTTACAGGTACAGGCGAGTATCTTAAGGAGCAGAACCCCAATATCAAGGTGGTTGCATTGGAGCCCAAGGATTCACCTGTTCTTTCAGAGGGTAAACCCGGCGCACACAAGATTCAGGGAATCG
>DNLQ01000071.1 GCA_003488415.1 Ruminococcus sp.
CTGGCGTACAAGCGTATTCACCAAAAACACAATTGTACAAGTCCGATATTTGGCTCTTCTGTCAATTGATTTCAGCCGTAAAATGGGATATAATTGTTATTGTGACAAAAATAACGATCCCAGAGGGAAATACTATATTATAAAGGAAAGATGATCATGGCTGATAAGATCAAAGTTGTTAAATTCGGCGGAAGCAGTCTGGCTGACGCCGACCAGATAAAAAAGGCTGCCGCTATCATAAAGGCAGATCCCATGCGCCGCTTTGTTGTTCCTTCCGCACCCGGAAAGCGCTTCAAGGAGGACATCAAGATCACTGATATGCTGTATAAGTGCTGTGAGCTTGCAGGCAGCGGCATCGACTTCACCGATGACTTCAACACCATCAGAGAGCGCTATAACGGCATAATCGCAGGTCTCGGCATAGACCTCTCACTTGAAGAGGAGTTCGATACCATTGTGCGTGAGCTGAAGGCACGTCCGACCAGGGATTACGCTGCAAGCCGGGGAGAATTCTTAAACGGCAAGGTCCTTGCTGCCTACCTCGGATTCAACTTCATCGACGCTGCCGAGGTCATCATCTTTGACACAAAGGGCACTCTGCTGCTGGATAAGACAGTAGAGGCTGTCCGTGAGCGCATCAGGGGACTGGATAACGCAGTGATCCCCGGTTTCTACGGCAGGACTACAGAGGGCTACGTAAAGACCTTCTCAAGAGGCGGCTCCGATGTTACCGGTTCTATCATCGCAAATGCCGTAAGAGCTGATCTGTACGAGAACTGGACTGATGTATCCGGATTCCTGGTAGCTGATCCGAGAATAGTGGAAGATCCCGATGTCATCAGCACCATTACCTACCGTGAGCTCCGTGAGCTGGCTTATATGGGAGCTTCCGTACTTCATGAGGACGCTATCTTCCCTGTCCGCTCCGCAGGTATACCCATAAATATCCGCAATACCAACCGTCCCCAGGACGAAGGTACTATGATCGTTTCAAACGATTACGATTTCAGCCGGGAGAGCCTGCACCACACTATCACAGGTATCGCAGGACGAAAGGGCTTCAGTACTATCAATATCGAAAAGGCTATGATGAACAGCGAGCTGGGATTCGGTCTCAAGGTTCTGAAGGTACTCTATGAGAACGGCATCTCCTTTGAGCATATGCCCTCCGGTATCGACACTATGAGCATTACAGTTGACACTGAAAGCCTTAACAATGTACGTGAAAAAGTGATCTCAGACCTCCGCCGTGATGTAGAGCCGGATCACATTGAGATCGAGGACGGCATCGCACTGCTGGCTGTAGTGGGCAGACGTATGAAGAATACAAGAGGTACTGTTGCACGTATCTTCGCTGCTATGGCTCATGCACGCATCAACGTAAAGATGATCGACCAGGGTTCAAGCGAGCTGAATGTTATCATCGGCGTCAGCGAGCACGACCTGCCGGAAGCTATCCGCCGCATCTACGATATGTTCATCAACTCCGAGAAGAACTGATCGGGCATATCGGACATACTGTCATAAACTATATCAGGGGACGGCTTGCAGGCTGTCCCCTTTTATGGTATCAGGTCTGCCGCTCAGCGGCAGCGCAATGGGCTTTCCGGTGTGTCCCACCGCAGGACACCCCCCGGAAACACTTCGGACCGCTCAGCTTTGTACATACAGTGCAAAGCGGAGCGGTCCGCTCTTTATATATTATAATGTATCATTCGTCGTAGGTGCGTACCCTCAGTACAGCTCCCAGACTCTCACATACCTGCCTGGAGGCTTCTATCTGCTCCGGAGGTATAACATCAACTACCGACATGATGACCTTTGCCTTGCCGGTCTTTACACAGTTCGCAGTAAAGCTCTGCATGGCTTCCCAGGCGTCCGGGAATTTAGGGCGTGTCACCTTCATGTATTCGTCCTTTGTACCTGCATTGAGGCTCACCGATACAATATCAAGAGCTTCGCAAAGCTCCTCTGCAACGGATCGTCCGTTCACAAGGTCGCCCAGTCCGTTGGTGTTGATACGCATGGGAGGACATCCTTCCCTGCTCCGCAGGTACTCAGCAGTCTTTATAAGAACGTCAATACGCTCCGTAGGCTCTCCGTAGCCGCAGAAGACTATCTCTCCGAAGGAAGCGATGTCACGTCTGTCCAGGTCTGCCTTTATCTCCGAGATAGAGGGTTCATGCTCCAGCCACAGAGGATCAGAGCCGTATGCGCCGTCTGCGTTGTTGCGTATGCAGAAGGTGCAGGCGCAGGGACATTTGTTGGTAAGGTTTATATACAGGTTGTTTCCAACCACGTAGGAGATCGTCATTGCCTTTTTCATATCAATCCCTCCGGTCAGTCTATGTAGATGCGTGGAACTCTCTTTGAGATGCCGCATACGACCTCGTAGCCGATAGTTCCGTAAACAGATGCTATGTCGTCGGCGGTTATCATGTCTCCGCCGTCTCTGCCGATAAGAGTAACTATGTCTCCGGACTTTGCCTCCGGCACACCGGAAACGTCCATCATGAGCTGATCCATGCAGACTCTTCCGACTATGGGACAGCGCACTCCGTGTACCAGTATCTCTCCCTTGCCGGAAAGCAGCCTTGAATAGCCGTCAGCGTAGCCGATAGTGACTGTTGCTATACGCATCTCACGGTCGGCGGTGAAGGTCCTGCCGTAGCTTATGCAGTCACCGGGCTTTACAGTCTTGACGTGGGAAATAACCGCCTTCAGTTCCATTACCGGTTCAAGTCCCTCGGGAATCTCAAGGCTCACATCCGGGTGGAGTCCGTAGAGTATAATACCGGCACGGCTGAGGGTACTGCGGCTGTTGTTGCGGTAGCAGGTGGCAGCACTGTTCATGAAGTGGAGCTGGCTGAGCTTTATGCCTCGCTTAACAAGCTCGTCATAGGTGCCGAGTATGAAGTTCTCCTGCTTGTCTGTATAGGCAATATTGTCCGGTAAATCGCTGTCTGCAACGGCGAAGTGGGTGTATATGCCCTCCACGGAGAGCTTTTCTATCCCCAGCATGGCTTCGATCTCGTCAGCACACTGTTCCGGAGTATCGTGCTTGAGACCTATCCTTCCCATGCCGGTATCTATCTTGATGTGACAGCGTATGGGGGACTCGGTGTTCTTTACCAGCGCCTGTGCGTACTCAGTGGACACCACTCCCTGTATTATATTGTTTGCTGCTATCTCGTGGGCATACTCCGGGGGTGTGTAGCCCAGTATAAGTATCTCTGCGTCAGGTGCTGACCTGCGTACAGCTATGGCTTCGTCCAGGTTGGATACTGCGAACCAGTGTATGCCGCACTGTTCTGCCAGACAGCGTACCACTGTCTCCTCGCCGTGGCCGTAGGCGTCCGCCTTTACTACTGCCATGATCTCCGTCTCCGGTGAGTTGAGTCTCCTTATCACCTCTGCATTTTTCTTCAGCCGGGACAGATTCACCTCTGCCCAGGCTCTTTTGAGATACGGCTTCATTGTCATCATTTCCTTTCTTTCTGTATGCTGATGCTCTCCGTCAGCCGGAAAGTCATATCATGCGTTTATGCCATTAGTTGCTGGCTTTATTAAAAAATAGTTACAGGTTGCAAAACTCCTTGAAATATACCGCCGGCTATGATATAATTAAGATAATCGGCGCATTGTACCTTCCGGCGCTTTCCCTGCCGGAAACCGCCGGAATGTCCGCCTGTCACGGAGGTGTATCATGCTATATTCCCGTATTTCCGGAGAACCGCTGCTCGTTCCGGAGAGCTTCGACGGCTGTCCTGAGCGAACGGTCTGCATCACAGGTCACCGTGAAAACGGCATCATTCCTTACCATGGGGATATTGCTGCCGCCTCTGCCGGAGTCAGAGTATTCCTGTACCACTGCATACGTATGGCAGTGCAGGCAGGATACGACAGCTTCTTCAGCGGACTTGCTGAAGGAACTGACCTCTGGGCTGCGGAGATCGTGCTGAAAATGCGTATGAACGGAGCAGATGTCAGGCTCCTGGGAGCTATGCCCTACCTCCGCCACGCCGACAGATTCAGTGAACGCAGCAGGCGTCTGCTGGGTATAGTTGAAAAGAATGCGGATAAGCTGATATTGATAAACAGCGATCCGGATATGTATTACTCACGCACTCCCGGTCTGCATTCCTCGTCCACGTTATACCGTGACCGCAATTACTTCATGGTGGATAACTCCTCCGCAGTTATTGCCTTCCTCAACAGGGACGGCAGACATTCCGGAACGGAGCAGACTGTGAATTACGCATCACGCATGGGCAGGAAGATAGTCAGATTCAGTATGCAGGACGTCCACCGTGCTCTTGACAGAGCAGGGGGAGATCCCCGGAGGATCGTCATGGAGACTGAGATGCCGGAAAATCCTTTTGAGTATCCCTTCTGACCTTTCCGATCCTGCGGAATACTTATATTATATCACAAACGCAGGATTTTGCAAGCCCTGAGACGACTTTTTTCACCGGGGCGGAAAGACTTCAGTGAACATTTTTTCTTTTCAACAGACTGTTGAATCCCGTGTTTAAACATGGAATTCACATTCAAACAGTGTTGATAATGTTGAAAACTCTGTTAATAACGGCTTTTCGGCAACGGGTTTTCAACATGATATGCCGGGCAAAAGAGAATATTCACCCGGCAGCGTATATTATGCAAAAGATCATATCCCCGGAAATATACAAGCTGTTTATCCGGGAAATGCGGCGGGAACAGACGTTTCTCAGCCGCCGAAAGGAGAAAGTTGCAATGGCAAGAAAGAAGAAAAAAAGCGGAAGCATAGCTGTTCCGTTCCTTATCACAGTCTTCGTGGGACTGCTTATCATCGGCGGTATCGCCTTCGGTATCTTCAAGTACTTCGGTCTGGGCAAGGGCAATGAACTGCACGAGCCTACTCCAAGAGCCGTAAGCACTACCACCTATGAGGACAACCACACCATCATGTTCGTTCTTGACGAGCCTGAGCAGAAGTGTTCGTCTACTTTCGTGCTGATGCGCTCCATACCCAAGGACAAGAAGCTGCTCTTTATCGGTATCCCCACCAATACCCTGTGTGTTGTGGACGGTCAGCAGCAGAGCATCAAGAGCCAGTATGACCGTGCAGGCGCTGCCGCAGCCGCCCAGTTCGCAGAGGCGCTGTTCGGCGTGACCGTTGACAGGTATATGAAGGTGGACTCAGCGTCACTTATAAAGATATGCGACGTGCTGGGCGGAGTAACTTACCCGGTAAATGTTGATATAGCAGGCTTCAACAACGACGGCTCAAATCAGTACATGGACTCCAAGCAGATAGAGAGATTCGTTACCTACTCCATGTTCCCGGACGGAGAGGTGCAGAGAGCATATATCGCAAGCTCTGTATGCGCTGATATGATAAACCAGACTGACGGTTCACGTTTTGCCGCAAACCTTGACAACAACTTCACCGCCATCATCAACATGACAGCTGATTCAAATATCACCTCTGTTGACTACAAGAAGCGCAAGGCTGCCATAAAGTCAATGTTTGAGCGTGGAAGCGCTATCGCCACCTTCTTCATCATGGACGGTACTACCTCCTATGATGACTTCATCCCGAGCCAGTCCTTCATCGACGAGGTGAAGAAGGAATACTTCAAGGACTACGAAACAGGAGAGTCAGGGGATTGAGAGTGAATAACATATTCGATACCCATTGTCATTACGGCTCCTCTGCCTTCGATGAGGACAGGGAGCAGGTGCTTGCCGGGCTGCCCGGAAAGGGCGTAAGGTATGCCGTACTGGTATCCTGCTCAGTGAGCGATACTATGTCAAACTGCGAGATCGCTTCGGGGCATGACTGGATGTATACCACCGCAGGAGTCCACCCGGAGTACGCATCCGAGGCTGATGACGGCTGCATAGAAGCACTCCGGAAAGCTGCAAAGGAAAACAGTAAGATACGTGCCATAGGTGAGATAGGACTTGACTACCACTACGAGGGCTATGACCGTGAGAAGCAGATACGGCTTTTCCGTCAGCAGACGGAGCTTGCCGCAGAACTCGGACTTCCGATAATCGTCCACAGCCGTGACGCCGCCGAGGACACTATGAATATCCTCCGGGAGTACCGGCCTGCCGGAGTCATGCACTGCTTCAGCTACTCTGCCGAGATAGCAAAGGAGGTCATAAAGCTGGGTATGTACATCGGCTTCACGGGAGTACTTACTTTCAGGAATGCCAAAAAGGCGCTGAAAGCTCTGGCGGAAGTGCCTGATGACAGGCTCCTGCTGGAGACTGACTGCCCCTATATGGCTCCCGAGCCCTTCCGGGGAAGACGCTGCGACAGCTCTATGATAGCCTATACCGCAGCCCGTGCCGCAGAGCTGAGGGGCATGGATTCCCAGGAGCTGCTGGATATGACCTGCCGGAACGGTATGACCTTTTACGGAATTGAAGAATGATACAGTAAACCATAGTTTTATCAGGGGACGCCTTCACTCGCAGGGCGTCCCCTTTTCAGTCCGTCCGGGTGCGTACACACAGGGAGCAGTATCAGACCGCTGCATGTGTGATGTATCGGTTCACAAGAAAAAAAGATGCTTTTACAAGTAATCCATTGACTGTGAAAAGGTTTTTTGATAGAATAAAGTCTGCAATCAGACAATGCAATTCCTACAGCAGATCATCTCAAGTCATTTTTCAAAATTCACTCTTGTCGGTCATTATTAATACACAGGAACAAAATGCAGACCTATTCAGGCTGCTTTTTGATCGTAATGACATAATGATCCGGCTACCGTCATACTATTAGTCATAACCAGGAGATAAAAACCATGAAGCCCTATATACATCTGTTCAGAACACCCAGAAGGTACTATTGCTTTGATGTGAATACAGACGAGATCATTATGATCCCGGAGAATGTCTATAATTATCTTGAGAACAGATGTGATGAAGATATTCTGGACGAAAAGAATGCCGGGTTTGTAAATACACTCAGGCAGCAGGGCTATCTTTCATCTCACCGTGTATCTGCTGTCAGACATTGTCATACAGACGATCTCGGATACTATCTTGAAAACAGAATGAGCGAAGTTCTTTTGCAGGTCACACAGGTCTGTAATCTGAATTGCTGTTACTGCCCTTATGCTGTCGGAACAGGATTTTCCAGACAGAGAGATCACAGCAGCAAGGTGATGTCCTGGGAGACTGCAAAAAGGAGTCTGGATTTCCTCCTCGATCACTCTTCCGAGATAGTGGATATAGCTGTCGGATTCTACGGCGGCGAACCGTTTCTTGCTTTCCCTCTTATCAGGAAGGCTGTTGAATATGTGGAGGAGAATTTTGCCGGCAAACGTGTATGGTATTCAACAACAACAAACGGTACAGCTTTGAATGATGAAATAATTGCATTCCTTGTGGAAAAGAATTTCCACGTTACATTCAGTATCGACGGACCTGAGCATATACATGATACGAACCGCAGGAGAGGCGACGGAACAGGCAGCTTCCGGCAGGCATTCGAGAACCTGAAAAAAACCATTACTGCCTTCGGTGATGAGAAAAAAGACCAGGTCAATATAAATACCGTTCTGAATCCCGCAAACGATACCGACGAGGTCAGGGAATTGTTCCGTGATCCGTTTTTCAGGGATCATGAAGTATTCTTTACTATATCTCCCGCTTCGGATAATATACGTGATACTGCATTCTATGCCCGTGAAGGCCATTATGAGCAGACCGTATATCATGCGTTTACGGGACTTATGTCAAATCTCGGTCTTGTTGAAGGGTTAAAGACGGATCCTGTCATAAACAAGTATTATAATTCACATACAAACACCAGTGACAGGATAAAAAGGAAAAAGATGCTTCCTGATATTTCTGCTCCCGGAGGTCCGTGTGTTCCCGGTCAGCACAGAGTATTCGTCAATGCTGACGGAGATATGTTCCCCTGCGAGCGTGTGACAGAGCTGTCGGATGCTGCTAAGATCGGCAGTATCTACACGGGATTTGATCTTGAAAAAGCTGAGGCGATGCTCAATATTGGACAGCTTACAGAGGATATCTGCAAGAACTGCTGGGCATTCAGGCACTGTAAAATATGTGCTGCAAAGGCGATCAGGGATCAGGAGCTGTCCGGAAAAGAAAAATTAAAGTACTGCGAAAAAACAAAGAATTCTGTAAATACAGATCTCAGGTTCATAGCTTTGAAAAGAGAACTTGAATCAGTATATAAGAGGGACCTTGTATTATGAAATGTCTGGTATACCCATATTCTGATGATATGTATCCCATAATTGAAAATCTGCATATTTACTCGCCGGATGTTGAGATATCAGCAATAGTCTATCCGAAAGCCTGGAGAAAGCACATGGATAGTATCAGCAGGCTTGAAGGTATCTATTCGGGAGATGATTTCAGCGAGGCTCTTGAAAAAGCTGAATGCGTGATACTTGCAGACGTTTCCGATAAGGAATATATGTATGACGACATTATCAGAAAAGCATCGGCTGCTCTTGCATCCGGGAAAAAGATAAAATGCTGTACATATGTAAAAAACGATGATCTTGCAGATCTGAAAAAGAAATACCCCGATGCCGATATCGAGATGCTTTACAGCGACGGAAGTGAATACGGATTTGAAAGCTACAGGCATGAAAGGATCACTGTTCCGGCTGTCGGGATATCAGGAATGTACAGAGGGCTTGACAATGTTTTTGTTTCCGTTGGTATGAGCTGCGGATTCCGCAGCAAGGGATACAGGACGATAACAGTCACTCCCAACTGCAACGGAAGACTGCTCGGCTTCTACCCCTTCCCTACCGGCATCTTTAAAAGCGAAAGTGATGTTGAGCAGCAGACCGAGATGCTGAACTCGTACTTCTACAGACTTTCAAGCAAAGAGAAGTGCGATCTGATGATAGTGCAGTTCCCTGACGGCATGACCAAATATTCAGTCGATTCCAGGGATGCCTACGGTGTGAAAGCCTATATGATAACAAGAGCTGTTCCCATTGATTACTTTGTAATGGTATCGCCGCTCACTATCAGGGACAGGAAAATATATGACGAGCTGTCGGCTATGTTCAGAAATAAGTTCGACATGGGCATAGATGCCTGCGTGGTGCAGCCTGTACAGATAGACGGTGAATATACCGCAGAAACACGTAATATATCATTTACATACTGCGGGACCGATGACGCCGACGATGTTGTGAGCTCACTTGCTTCGTCAGGCTCAGGGATCCTTTTCTCAAAGATCGGCTCGCCGGATGCCGGCATGAGCATGACCGAAAACTGTATAGCGAAATTAACAAACTGAAAGCGTGTGAAATATTTGGAAGAGATAATCAATAAGGTCACTGACATAGCTTATATGGTCAGGAACAATGAAACAATAAAAGATCCTGCAAACCGTGATATGAATCTTATGAGTCAGAAAGCCGGTTTCAGTCCTATAGATATGTGCTACATTGCCGTTGAACTGATGGTATATTACAAGATCAGATTTTCTGCTGAAGATATCAATGACTACAGATTCAGCACGATCAACAGTATCGCAGACTGTGTGAGCAGAAAACTGAAAAACAGCTGATATTCTGCTTGTTCCGCTGCCTTAAACGGCGGCTGGAATAAATATCCTGCGGCTCCGGTCAGGCTGTATTGAAAGCGAGGTGAATGAAATGAACGAACTGAAGAAGATCAACGATATGGTTGTTTGCGGCGGTAACGGTGGCGGTTCTTCCACACCTGATACAGATTGCAGCTGTAAGTACGGCGGATCACCTGCAAAGTACATCTGGGAATACGATGCTGAGGACGTTTAATGTACGTTCTTATCCAATGACAAGCCCAGCCGTGAGAGAATGTCTGACCAGCATTAAGCTCACGGCATACGGGCTTTCTTTCATATATCGTATCCCGTTGTTTTCCGGATAACTAATAACAGCCTGTCTGAGAATAAAGTATTCGGCAAGAATGAGTTTCTCGGTATGAGGCGTTTTTTATTTTATAGCTGCTGACAGCATCAATGATAGAACACTTCTTATACATTTTATGTGATATATTATGAAAAACAGAAGCACCAGAATAATTACCGATACCTTAAAAAAACACAGAACCTCTGTTGTTGTTATACTGGTATGTATACTGATAATTACAGCATTCAATTACTACCTCCCCTTCTTTTCCCAGCGCCTGATAGATAACGGATTCATCAGAAATGATCTGTCTGTGATAATACAGTGTGCCTCAGCAGTTTTTATACTGAAGCTGCTGTCCGCTTTCGTTACTGTCATAAAGCAGAGAAAAGCATTCCTGATGAATATTGAATTCAAAACAGATATGCAGACAAAAGCTCTGGATCATCTGCTTGCTGTTCAGATGGATTATTTCACTTCACAGAATTCAACAAGTACCTATCAGTGCATACAGGAGGATATCGAGTCGATCTCAGCACTTGTCAGCGAGTCCACTATCAATGCGGTGACTTCTGTTCTTTCGGCTGTCGGAGGTGCTGTGGCATTATTTACGATCAACAGCCGGCTCGCTCTTGCGGTCGTGCTGGTGGCACCTGTTAATATTGTGGTATCCAACTGGTTCATAAAAAAGAACAGGATCTGTCTTCAGAAAACACTGTTCCTGAAAAGGAGCTTCAGCCGCTGGTTCGGAGAATCGCTGAACGGAGTAAAGGAGATCCGTCTTTTTGACCTCCAGGAAAGAAAGAAAGCCGAAATGGAGCAGCAGCTCAGGGAACTTAAAGATACACATTATAAGAGTATGATGCTCAGGAACTACAGCAGTCAGGTACAGCTTATAATGACTGAGTTCCTTAAAGCCTTTATATATATCTTAGCCGGTCTGATCCTCCTGAAAGGCGGGATCTCAGTCGGCAGCGTTGTTGCATTCCAATCATATATGTTCATGGTAGCAAGCTCAGAGGCAACGGTAATAAGCCTCCTTTTCACCTTTTTCTCTGCTGTCCCCAACATAAGGAGATTCCAGGACTTTCTCGATTATCCGGAAGAAAAAAGCAGCAAAGAGCATATCGCCTTCTCAAAAGGAAGCATACAGTTCAAGAAGGTATCCTTTTCGTATAATAATGAAAAACAGGTACTCAAAGACCTTGACTTTAAACTGCCTGTACGGAGCAAAACTGCAATAGTCGGTGATAACGGAGTGGGCAAGACCACATTCCTGAATCTTCTTCTCCGTCTTTTTGAACCGTCGGACGGTGAGATCTGCATCAACGGAAAGAGCATACAGGCACTTGAACTTAGAGAATACCGTCAGCTTTTCAGCGTTGTTTCGCAGAACGTATTCCTTTTCAATGAAAGCATCAGGTATAATATCTGTCTTGACAAGGACATACCGGATGAACTGCTTGAAGAGATCATAAAGGATGTTCACCTTGATGACATCGTTTCTCAGCGAGGACTTGATTATGAAGTCGGTGAAAACGGTTCCCACCTCTCAGGCGGACAGAAACAGAAGATCGCTCTTGCCCGTGCGATAATCCAGAACAGACCTATCGTCCTGTTTGATGAAGCGACCTCCAATCTTGACAAGGATACTATAAACTGTTTCAGAAAGCTGTTCAGCAGCAGACTGCGTGATGCCACAGTTCTGTGCGTAACACATTCGGACAGTCTTGCAGATATTTTTGACCACAGACTCCTTCTCAGGAACGGAAAGGGACACCTGTGCAGGATCAGATAATCCCAATATAGGAAGATGTATACATGAATCATAAGAGATCTTTAAAAAGGACAGCTCTGCTGTTCAAGAAAAAGTTCCTGCCGCTGCTCGACAAATTGTACGTGCGGAGGCTGCGTCTGATACCCCCGCATTATCATATGCCTGATAACGATGAACTCAGGGCAATGGACAGGATAAACATCACAGCATTTCCTCCGGAGCTGTATGACGAGGTCAACCTGGCATTCGACAGTGATGAAGAGCTTTGCAGGAAATGCGGCTGTACTGACAGAAGACAGATAGAAGGACATTACCAGGGATCGTGGTATATCGTTATGGTCCACTATGCGTTCACGATCTACATAAAGGACTGTGCGGCAGATCTTGGCAGGATAAATGATCCCATGGTCTTTTTCAGAAGTCTTGCCGAGATATTTGAACCGTACAAGAAAAAGACCTTTATTGCAAGCTGCCGTAAAAAGACATCCTATGCGATATTGAAGATCCTTGAACGAAGATCGAATATAACGATACTTTCAGAAAAACCATTTACATTTGTCGGCGAACCTTATTATCATATGATCTTCAAGGTCAACGCCTGACAGTCAGCAGAAAAGGAACATCAGTATGGAAAAGATACGGCAGGAAGCATACCCGGAGGATTTATCCGAGCTTATTGACAGTGCATATTCAAGAGATCCTTCAGCCGTTTTTCTTAACTATACCGTCAGCGGAAAGACGGTATCTGTAACTCACAGCGAGTTTAAAAAGGACTACGAAGCACTGTCCTCTGTTCTCAGGAGCAGATACGGCTCTGACAAAAGAATAGCGATCATCGGGGCGAACAGCTATAACTGGATAGTATTATTCATATCTATCGTTCTTTCCGGCAATACCGCAGTTGCAATAGACCACTCCCTGCCTCCGGATAAAATAAAAAAAATGATCCGTTCAAGCGGATGCAGCGGTTACTTTGCAGCAGATCCCGGTCTGCTTGATGACAGTGAGCTGAACTGCATATCCGAGAGCCTGAATGACTTATCGGTACTGACGAAAGATACCTGCCGGGATGACCGTGCTTTCATACCCGACAGAAATACCGACCGGCTCTCTGCAATATTCTTTTCATCCGGAACGAGCAGCGAAAGAAAAATGATAATGCTGAGCCAGAAGAATATCATGGCTGATATAAACGGTGCCTGCGATGCTTTTACACTGAAAGGAAATTCTTTATCAGTACTCCCCTTCCATCACGTTCTCGGTTTTATAGTCAGTATCCTGATGACGTTCCGTTTCCCCTATCCGGTATATATCAACAGAAGCCTGAGAGAGCTTGAAAGAGACATGAAGGTCTGCGCTCCTCAGACTATGGTCGTTGTTCCGCTGTATATCGAGAGCTTCTGCAAAAAGATACAGGCAGGTATCCGCAGGAAAAACGGGAAAAAGTTCAGAGCAGCCCTCAAGCTCAGCAGCATTCTGAGAAAAATCGGCATAGATATAAGAAAGCGCCTTTTTGCTGAGGTACGCAGCAGCTTCGGCGGCAATCTGGATGTTTTCATATGCGGCGGCGCTGAGCTTGACCAGCATCTTATTGATATGCTGGACGATCTCGGGATCACTGTGCTGAACGGCTACGGAATGACAGAAACTGCCTCTGTCATCAGTCTCAACAGGATAGGAGATACACGAAGGAAGAGTCTTGGAAAGCCACTGTCCTGCTGTAGAGTGATGTGTGATACCGACGGAGAGTTCCTTGTCAGCGGTGACAATGTAATGAAGGGATATCTGAATGACATCAGCGGCAACAGTGCTGCGTTTTCCGGAGAATGGTTCCGCACCGGAGATATCGGCACTATAGACCGTGACGGATTCCTGTATTTTAAGGGCAGAAAGAAAAACCTTATCGTCCTTAGCAACGGAGAAAATGTTTCTCCCGAGGAGATAGAGTCGGAACTGCTGCTTTACGATCAGATAGAGGAAGTGATAGTAAGTGAGAGTGAAGGCTGTCTCCGGGCAGAGATATATCCGGCTCCGGCTTATGCAGGAGATGAATCCTGCTTCAGCGGACTTATACGCAGATACGGGAAAAACAAACCGCCGTATCTTATGATACACAGAGTCATACTGAGAAAAGAACCGTTTGAAAAGAACAGCAGCGGAAAGATAATCCGCCGCAGCACAGGTACATATAATACGGAGGAATAATAATGGAACATATCATTGAATCTCTGGCAGAATATACAGGTATACCAAAGGAAAAGATCACAAAGGATTCTGAGCTTATCGCCGATCTTCAGCTCAGCTCAATAGATATGCTGACACTTATCGCACAGTTTGAGGAGGAGCACAACACACGTATCCCGGACGAGGCAGTGATACAGTGCTATACGGTCGGAGATATTTATAACGAATTATGCAGGTGTATGCAGAATACTGCCGAGTAGGAAAGGAGTTTTGAGCTGATATGAAAAAATCCAGAACCCTGCTGCTTGCCTGTTCACTGATACTTGCAGCAGCTGCTCCCTCAGGCTGCGGGGTATCCAATGAACAGCCGGGAGCAAAAGCCTGTAGTGCATATATCACAGAGCGTCAGGAACTGAAGACCTATGTTACCGCATCCGGTACTGTTGAAGGAAATGATGTTATCAGCATTACGAGCGCTATTGATTCCGAAGTCACAAAACTGAATGTCAGCGTAGGAAGCATCGTAAAAAAAGGCGATGTTCTCTGCGTATTTGATGATACAGAGCTCAGGAGAGAGTATGATGCGCTGAAGAAAAAAACCGAGTCCCAGTCAGAGCAGCTTCAGTCTCAGCACAGCGCAAATGAAAGGAATATAAGCCTTGCTGTATCACAGAAGGAGATAGCGCTGAACAAGGCACAGCGTGCGATAGATGAAGCGGTAACTCAGCAGACCTATGCCTATAAGGAGTTTTCGGAATTAGCTGACAGCATAAACAGTATTGCAGAGATCATCAATTCTCAGTCCGCACAGCTTCAGCAGGAGGATGATCCCGGTGTAAGGGCATCATATAATGATAATCTCCAGAAATACGAAAGCCTTTCGGAAAAATACAGACTCCTTGAAAGCAAGCTGGTAAGCTATGACAATGCAGTTGCAAACGCCCGTGATGACTACCGGAGCACTGAACTGACGGCTGATGCTGAGATAAATAAGGCTAAGGAGGCTTTTGAAGCTGACAAGTATAACGACAGAAGCAGTGATGAATCCAGTCTTGAAAAGCTCGGAGAAGAGATAGGAAAATGTGTTGTAACAGCTCCCCAGGACGGTATCATCACTTCACTCAGCATCAAAGAAGGCTCCATCCCCAGTAAAGAGTCAATAATGACTCTGTCAGATAACAGCTCACTTGTCATCAATGCTACAGTTTTTGAAACGGACATCCTGAAAATATATGAAGGACAGGAGTGCGAGATAAAGCTGAACGCAAACAGTGCCAGACTTTACAGCGGAAAGATCGAAAGCGTGAGCCGGATCAGATCTGATAATTCCTCCGAGTCGGCTGTATATTCAGTCCGTATCAGCATAAGGGATGCGGATGAATCAGTTATCATCGGAATGAGTACAGAGATAAATATCATCACCAACAGCTCCAGCGATGCCATTGCTGTTCCCTATGATGCTATCGGTTCTGCCGGAGATGAAAACTATGTGTATGTTGCAGAAGCTGACGGATCCGGTAATTATACCGTACATATGGTGAGCGTGGATACCGGAATGGAGACTGATTATCTGACGGAGATAACCGGAGATATAAGCTATGACGAAATGGTCGTGTTCCCGATAAAAAATCTCCGTGACGGAGATACTGTTTCAATAAAGGATACATTCACGTCAGAACAGTACATGGAATAACGGTGAGCGGAAATGAGTTTTTTTGAATATATAAAAATGGCATTTTCGTCATTGATATCAAGCAGGACACGCTCCTTCCTTACTATGCTCGGTATCATTGTAGGTATCAGTTCGATCGTAACTATCGCAACACTTGGTATCTCTGTCAAGGAAACTGTGCAGAATCTGATATACTATCAGTCGCTCAATACATTCGGAGTATACTCTCTCCGCAGGAAGAATGCAGACACTTCAAATGCTTCACTCAGGGACAGGATCTCCATTGATATGCTCAATGCTCTGGAGGAACAGTATCCTGACGAATTCAAGGCGGCTGTCAGCGATCCCATCGGCAGCGGTATGCTTATCAATTCACAGGATGAAAAGGTCACTGTCAGTGTCAATGCGGCTACGGACGGCTACTTTCAATGCAATAAGATGAATGTCATTTCCGGAAGAGAGCTTACTGCTGAGGACAGTGTGAGAAAAATGGGAACTGCTGTTGTTGCAGATGTTTTTGTAAGGCAGTACTTCCACGATGACTCCAGCCCTCTCGGTAAAAAGGTGCATATCAGTCTTGGGAATGAAAGATCCTTCGACGTCACGATAGTCGGAGTCTATAAGACAAATAAGTATGACTTTCCGGCTGATACTCCCCTTGCAGAGATCATGACCGATCTTTATATCCCCTACATGACCGCTTCAAGGATCTCTGACAGCACAAAGCTGTACTTCGGTATGGTGAATGTAGTGGGGAACAAGGATCTTGACAGAAGCCTGCTCAAACAGCATCTTGCAGATTTTTTTGAACAGAAATTTGCAGGCAATAAGTATTACCATACCGATATATACGACGTTCAGGAGGATGCCGAAGCAACTGACAAGATCGTTTCGATCGTTATACTTATCGTTTCTGCTATCGGTACTATATCACTTATCGTCGGCGGTATCGGTGTTATGAACATAATGCTCGTAAGCGTTACAGAGCGGACAAAGGAAATCGGTATAAGAAAGGCGCTTGGTGCTACGAATCTCAATATCCGTACACAGTTCGTTATCGAGGCGGTAATAATATGTATTATAGGCGGATTTTTCGGAGTGAGCGCCGGTATATTCAATTGCAGCATGGTGTCTGTTCTGGCAGACCGTTATGCAGCCTCGCTCGGTGAGTATTCAAGATATCTCGGAAGGATAACCGTTATCCCTCCATTCAGTACAGTTGTGCTGGCAGTGGGTTTTTCCTGCATCGTGGGAATTCTTTCAGGTATGTACCCTGCTGTCAGGGCTTCTTCAATGAATCCCATTGAAGCTCTCAGGACAGACTGATCGCATGATCGGATATATGGTTCCGGAGGATGCTACGCATACAAAAGAAAAGCTCCGTCTGATGTGTCAGGCGGAGCTTTCAGCATTGCCCGGAGTACTGCTCTTTGGCATCTGCTCTGTCAGGCGTGTCATGCAGCCATGCACTGAATCCCCGCTGTTTTGCATATTGGAAGCAGAGGGCATCCGGAAACCGCAAGAATCTGCAAGCAGTATAATATGGCTTTAATATCAGCGGATAGAAAAAAATTAGACGGAGTTTGTTAATACGTATTTACAAAACACTTCTGTTGTGATATAATAGATAAAAACATACACAATCCCCACACAATTTCATTTAAAAGAACAAGGAGGTATATCATGAACAGAAAAAAGATCACAGCAGCAATCATTGCTTGTCTCGTAGCGTCGGGCAGCATCGGTGTATTCCCACAGAGTGTACCGGCATCAATGCCAACAGTCAAAGCTGCGGAAACCGATGAAAAGTCCGGTATCGAATTCATCACTGCGGATAACTCCGACGGCACAAAAGCCATAACAGGCTACACCACCTCCGGTTCGCTTCCCGAGGAGATCGTTATCCCCTCTGAGATCGATGGTGCAAAGGTCACGGCGCTTTCTTACTATCTCTTCCAGGGCAAGACAGAGATAAAGTCGGTGGTTATTCCCGGAACGATAAAGGAAATACCCTTCGACTGCTTCCAGGGCTGTACAGGTCTGGAGAAGGTAACGCTGTCCGAGGGAACTGAGTCAATAGAGCAAATGGCTTTCTACGGTGCCAGCTCCCTCAAGGAGATCGATCTGCCGGATACCGTTACTGATATCGGTTCCGATGCTTTCTACGGCACAGCCATTGAGGATATCGTGATACCCGACACTGTGACGAAAATAGGTGCAGGAGCATTTTCGGACACTCCCTACGGCGAGGCTAATCCCTTTATAATAAGGGACGGCGTACTTCTCTCCTACAGCGCCTCCAATTACGGTACTTCAGACGAGAACGATATTGAGGTCGTTGTTCCGGAGGGCGTAACTGAGATAGCTCCCAGTGCGTTCTTTAACCGCACAAGACTTGCCTCAGTGATCCTGCCAGAGGGACTGACAAAGATCGGCAATGATGCTTTTGAGTACTGTACGAATCTGAAAAAGGTCGTTATCCCCGACAGCGTTGAGATCATTGATGCCTATGCGTTCATGGGAAATGAAAAACTCAGCGAAGTGAATATCCCGGCAGGTCTTAAAGAACTGGGCACTTATGCGTTCAATGAATGCCCTATAACATCTGCCGTTATCCCCGACGGTGTTACCGAGATACCCTATTACGCTTTCCACGACTGCACGGAGCTGACGAGTGTAACTCTGCCTGACACCGTGAAAACCATTGATACCGGTGCTTTCGGCGGCTGTACAAGTCTTGCGGAGATGAATGTCCCTGCATCTCTTTCAAGCATCGGTAATAACGCATTCCGGGATACCCCGTGGATAGAGGCGAATCCCGTTATCATCGCCGGAACGACACTTATCTACGGTTCGGGTGCAAAGGGCGATATCGTTATCCCCGACGGTGTCGAGGTGATAAATGGCAATGCTTTCAGCGGCAATACCGAGATGACCTCGGTCACTATCCCTGCCAGCGTGAAGGAGATATCATACAATGCCTTCAAAAACTGCACTGCTCTTACCTCTGTAACAGTACCTGAGACAGTTGAAAAAATGTCATGGAATACTTTCGAGGGCTGTACTGCACTTAAAGAAGCTGTTATCGGCTGCACCTGTTTCCAGGAGAGCGGCGGCGAGACCTTCTCCGGCTGTACATCACTTGAAAAGGTAACTCTCCCCGAGGAGATAACCAGGATCCCGAGAAAAGCATTTGAGGGCTGTACCTCCCTTACGGCAGTCAATATCCCCTCAACCGTGACCGCTATAGAAGAGAGGGCGTTCAAGGACTGCACAAGCCTTGAGGAACTGACTCTCCCTGACAGACTGACGTCAATAGATTCAGCGGCACTTCTGAACACTCCGTTTTCGGAAAAGAATCCCCTGATAATCGTCGGCAATACTGTCCTGAGCGGCTCAGGAGTCAAGGGTGAGATCGTTCTCCCCGACAGCGTGACCGAGATAGGTGAGGGCGCATTCAGCGGCAATACCGAGCTCACCTCCGTGACTGTCCCCGACGGCGTTAAACTGATAAAGAACCGTGCCTTTGAAGGCTGTACCTCGCTTGAATCAGTCAGTCTCCCCGAAAGCCTTACGAATATTTATGCGGCGGCATTCCGGAATTGTACTTCACTTGAAAGGATTTTTATCCCCTCGGGTATAACAAAGCTCCTCGGCAACGACTTTGA
>DNLQ01000048.1 GCA_003488415.1 Ruminococcus sp.
TCCATAGCATCGGATCCTAAGTATCCTCCTTCAAGGGCGGTGGACGGCAATTACAACAATTCCTTCATCGCAGACGACGATCACAAGAAATGGCCATTTTACATACAGATAGACCTGGAGGATGTGTGCGACCTTGCCAACATCCAGACCTCCTGGTACATCTGCAAGGGTTCGGAGGGCTACTACACCTACACGGTGGACGGAAGTACTGACGGAGTGAACTGGACAAAGCTCCTTGACCGCACTGACACCGGCGATGATACCATAAGCAAGACCTACGGCTTCAACAGTGATATGCTCAAGGGCAGAGCGAGGTACGTAAGGCTCAATGTAAAGAATGCCACATTGCAGAACAATCCCACCAACAACTGGTACACTCCGAGGGTGTACGAGATAAAGATATACGGCAGCCGTGCTGAGAAGGGAATGGCGCCTGTACCGGCAGTGAAGTACGACTTTGAGACTTCATCGGGAGGAATGGTGCCGGATATAAGCGGAAACGGCGGAGACATGAAGCTCAGCGGAAGTGCAGGCATAGCACAGAACAGCGAGAAGGGAAGCGTGCTGAAGCTGGACGGTTCTGACGGAGGATACGGTTCGCTTCCCGGAGGACTGCTTGACGGCTGTGACGACTACACAGTAGTAATGGACGCACGCTCCGACTCCGAGGGAGATTTCTTCACCTTTGCAGGCGGTCAGGACAAGGAAAAATACATCTTCTTCAAGATAGCCAAGGATCATTTCCGCTTCCAGACTACCGTTGATACATGGCGTGGAGAGACCGGATTCCGTTATGACCTTGACGGCACAAAATGGCACAGATATGTACTTGCAGTCAACGGCTCCACCGGAAGGCTCTACGTGGACGGAGAGAAGGTGGCTGAGGACAGTACCTTCACGACGCATCCTTCGGATATGGGAAGGAATCAGGTGTTCAGCATAGGAAAGTCCTTCTACGGGGACGATGTGTACTTCACCGGAGAAATTGACAACCTTGCGATATACCGTCAGGCACTCACTCCCGCCGAGATAGCAGCACTCAGCGGAACGGTACAGCAGTCCGTCAGGGGAGACGTGAACGCTGACGGCACTCTGAATATAGCCGATCTTGTGACAATGGAGCGATTCTTACTTGGTGCAGGGGATATGAAAGCTCCTGCAGCCGGAGACCTTGACTCCGACGGGAAAGTAACAGCCTTCGATCTGGTACATATGCGCCGTCTGCTGACAGACTGAACAGAATGACAAAAGCAAAGCCGCAGTGAACTGACCTACGGATCAGTAAACTGCGGCTTATTATTATGTATCACTTTCTGTCCCTTATTATACTTCTGCTGCAATAGTAGGTGATGAGGAAATATCCGCCATAGATCAGCAGAATTATGATCGAAGTAGCTGCTATAGATTCAGCCATTTTTTCAGTACCGAATATTTCAAGAAAGTATGAAGCGTATTTCATACCGAATACCGAATGCACACAGGCGAGTATCAGCGGAAGCAGGAAGAAAATACCCGTCTGCCTGAAAAGAGATCTGGAAATTTCGCTCTCGTCAGCGCCGATCTTGCGGAGCATCTCATATCTGCCGATGCTGTCTACGCTCTCGGAAAGCTCCTTGAGGGCGAGTATCGCACCGCAGGCAATGAGGAATACAAGACCGATATACAGTCCAAGAAAGGTTGCAATTGCACCAAGACCGATCGCACCGTTTGTAAGTTCTATCCTGGTGCTAAGTCCGAAATATCCGCCGGTCTTATGAACAGACAGACCGCTCAGGTCATGGGCAATGCTGTCGTATTCCTTGCGAAGCTCCTGCTCAGTCTCTTTTTTGCCTTCCTTGTCAATGGCTTTGTAATTGCCGATGATGTAGTCACCGTTTGGTATCTGTCCATCCAAAACGCTGTCGGGGACTACGAAAATACCTGAGTTTATATGCTGTGCAGAAATGCTGATAAAGCCGTCCTGACACTCGTTATATTTGGAATGAAGCGTATGCCCATATACATTGATATCACCGTCAGCTTTGAGAACGCTGTTGCGGACTGCCTTCATTGATTTGAAATCACACAAAAGTATAAATTCATCATCATTTAATGACAGCGTTTTCCTGCCGTAAAGCTCCATCAGTGCGTTATATTCATTAAGTCCGATAAGCTGTTCTGAGGTGTAATAGTCAAGAAAAATGAACTCTGCTTTTAACCTTTCGATCTCATCGCCGCAGAAATCCTCCAGCGAAAAATCTGCATCGCCATAGGTGTAAAATCTTGTGTATTCCCCTGCATAAGGCATAATATTCAGCCCATTTTCACTGCATTCAGTTACGATATCGAGATCTTCGACAGGTTCATTAAGTCTTGCAGAAAGTTCAAAATCCGCAGGGCAAAGCTCCTTTAGATTCGCATTCATGGAATTACGCATTGAGAATGCCCCTGATAACGTACAAATTGTCACAAAAAGCATAAGGCAGATCACTGACATGGAAAAGACCATTGTGTTGACCTTGCTGCTGATTTGCCTGAATGTAAAGGCGTTCAGGCTGCGGAAATAGACATTCTTCATGCTCGTGACGATACGCAGAAACATTCCCGATACCGACCAGAAGATCAGGAACGTAGACACCGCTCCCATAGCGATATAAAGTCCCATTTTCCTTCCTGTGACCTCACTGTAATGCCAGCCCACCTGATAATACGCATAGCC
>DNLQ01000223.1 GCA_003488415.1 Ruminococcus sp.
GACAGAGTCCCTTTAGAATCCCAATGTTTTGATCGCTTTCCCGTCAAGCTGAAAAAAGACTCCCCTCCGGGAGTCCTTTTTTCTGTCAGCTCACAAACTTTGCCTTGATTATAGAGTAACCGTAAGGCGGTACGGAGATGGTCTCGCCGTCAAACTCACCGATGTACGGCTCAAAGCTGCGGAAACGGCTGAGCAGTCCGGGGACATTGCCGAGCGATACATTCTCACCGCTGCGGTTCACGAATACGATATAGTCCGTATCTGCACCCTGACGGGTAAAGGCTATCAGCCTGTTATCGGTGATCTCCTCCTCGTTTATGACAAAGTACGTCCTGCCATCCTTCATGTTCGGGATAGACCTGCGGACACGGCTCAGCTCCGATACGTACTCTATCAGTTCCTTGTCCTCGTGTCCCCAGGGGTAGCAGCGGCGGTTAAAGGGATCCTTGTATCCCTGGAGGCCGGCTTCGTCGCCGTAGTATATGCTCGGAACGCCGGGAAGGAAGAACTGCAGCGCCATAGCTGCCTTGAGCAGGTTCTTGCCGTGGGCATACTGCTCCGGAGTCAGCCACTTCTCCGCCATCCATTCCTTTGAATGGTTATCGCAGTTTTCGCCGCCTAACCTGTTTATGGCACGTTCAATGTCGTGGGTGGAGACAAAGTTCATAAGCACGTCAATGGAAGGCTTGGGGTAGTTTTCCAGTATAGTCATCACAGACCTGATGAAGTCTGAGGGCTTGCCGCCCCTGATGTAGTTGATTATAGCCTCACGGAAGGGATAGTTCATTACCGAGTCAAGCTGATTTCCCAGGAGATAGCGGCGCTTTACACCGTAGCTCTCCTTGTTGGAGGCATCCTCCCAGACCTCGCCGATCACCACCTTGTCCTTATCGAAGCTCTTCACGCTCTTGCGGAGGTTATTGAGGAACTGATCCGGGAGCTCGTCTGCAACGTCCAGACGGAATCCGGCAGCTCCCAGGGAGAGCCAGTAGTGAAGCACTCCGTCCTCTCCGCAGATGAACTCGGTGTAGCTCTCGTTATTCTCGTTCACGTTGGGGAGGGTATCTATGCCCCACCAGGCTTCATAGGTGTCAGGGAAGTGGATGAAGCTGTACCAGTCGTGGTACTTGCTGTCCCAGGACTGATAGGCTCCCGGTTCGGGATAGCGTCCGTTCTTGTTGAAGTAAACGCTGTCAGAGCCGGTATGGGAGAATACTCCGTCCAGTATCACGGATATGCCGTACTCAGCGGCATCACGGCACAGTGCCTCAAAGTCCTCGTTAGTTCCCAGCAGGGGATCGACCTTCATGTAATCGGCTGTATTGTACCTGTGGTTCTCGTGGGCCTCAAATATAGGATTGAGGTAGATGCAGGTGACTCCCAGGTCACGGAGGTACTCCAGCTTTGAGCGTATACCATCCAGGTCGCCGCCGAAGTAATCGTTGTTCCACACATGGCCGTTGTGGTCGGGACGGTAGTAGGGAGTGCCGCCCCAGTCCTCACGGATCACTCTGCCGTAGGGTATATTCTCGTGGACCTTTCCGCTGCGGCAGAAGCGGTCGGGGAAGATCTGGTACATGACTCCGCCCTTGAGGAAATCCGGAGTCTCGTAGTTCTCGCCGTACACAGTGAGCTGGAAAAGAGCTCCGCCGTCGATGCCGCCGCAGTGAGCGTCCTTCTTCTTTATATAGTAGCGTGTTCCGCCGCAGGTGTAGGAGAAGTAGTAGTAATGCACGTCGGTATACCTGGGAGTATAGTCGCAGGAATATACGAAGCAGTCCTCCTCCTCACCTGATACGTTCATGGGTATGAACCTCTCCTTGAAGCCGGTGCGGAAAAGCACCATTACAGGGGTGAAGTCCGGGATAACGTCCTTCGGCAGCCTTATGGAAAACCGGCAGTTCCTGTTCTGACGGAGTGCGCCGAAAACTGATTTATAGCTGAGGTGCCAGGTATCGTAGATAGGTGTCATAGTGTGCGAGCCTCCTTGAATAATATGAATATTCCCCCGCCGCGGGACGGGGGAATATGAAAGTTCACCGTTTTATCTGAGGTGCCAGATATTGTCCGCATACTCAGTGACCGCACGGTCGGCAGAGAAGATGCCTGCGCCGGCGATATTGTTGAGGGACATCTTAGCCCACTTCATCCTGTCGTTGTAGCATTCTGTGATGTATGCCTGAGCCTTTCTGTAGCTGTCGAAGTCGGCGAGCACCATGTAGGGATCCCTGATCCTCAGTGAGTCTGCCACGTCAACGAAGGTACATCCGTTGATGCCGTGGTACATACGCTCGATAGCGTCATTGATCCTGCCGTCGCCCTTGAAGTAGTCATCGGGATTGTAGCCTCTGTTCCTGAGCTCCTCCACCTGGGGAGTGGTCATGCCGAAGATAACGATATTATCGTCGCCGGCAGCCTCCTTGATCTCGATGTTTGCGCCGTCAAGAGTACCCAGTGTAACAGCGCCGTTGAGCATGAGCTTCATATTTCCTGTACCGGAAGCCTCTGTACCTGCAAGGGAGATCTGCTCGGAGATATCGGCAGCAGGCATAAGGTGCTCTGAAAGGGTAACGCAGTAGTTCTCCAGGAATACTATCCTGAGCTTCTCGCTGATCCTGGGGTTCTTTCCCACCTCTTCCGAGATAGCCCATATCAGCTTGATGATCTGCTTTGCAAGGAAGTATCCGGGAGCTGCCTTTGCAGCGAAAATATATGTCTTGGGAGTGAAGGGAGCGTCCGGGTTGCTGAGCAGATACTGGTAATCTGCCAGTATGTTCATGACGTTCAGATGCTGTCTCTTGTACTCGTGCAGACGCTTTACCTGTACATCGAAAATGCTGTCGGGATCAATGATGACGCCGCTATGCTTCTTCACATACTTTGCAAAGCTCTCCTTGTTGTCACGCTTTACCTCCATCAGCCTGCTGAGAACGTTCTCGTCGTCCTGGAAGTCACGGAACTTTATCAGCTCAGAGCCGTCCTTTATGAACTTAGAGCCTATAGTATCGCTCAGGAGCGAGGTGAGTCCGGGGTTTGACTGATACAGCCATCTTCTGTATGCGATACCGTTGGTGACGTTCTTGAACTTCTCAGGTGTGTTCTCGTACTCGTCACGGAACACGCTCTCCTTGATGATCTCGGAGTGGAGCTTTGAAACGCCGTTTACGCTGTGTGAAGCGGCAACGCAGAGAGTAGCCATGTGTACCTTATTGTCCTTGATTATGGACATTCTTGTAGTCTTTGCGCTGTCGAAGCCGTTTCTCTCCATAAGTGAATGGCAGTAGCGTGTGTTGATCTCCAGGATGATAGAGAAGATACGTGGGATAACACTCTTTATAAGGTCAACATCCCACTTTTCCAGAGCCTCTGCCATAACGGTGTGGTTGGTGTAGGCGAAAGTCCTTGTAACGATGTCCCAGGCGTTGTCCCAGGAGTAACCGCACTCGTCAAGGAGTATCCTCATAAGCTCCGGGATAGCAAGTGTGGGGTGAGTGTCGTTGATATGGATAGCCACCTTGTCCGGCAGGTTGTCGAGAGTGCCGTAGACCATCATGTGGTTGTTGACTATATCGCCCACAGATGCCGCACACAGCAGATACTGCTGACGCAGACGGAGAGTCTTGCCCTCGATGTGGTTGTCGTTGGGGTAGAGTATCTTTGATATGGAGTTGTCGATAGCATTGATAGCCAGAGCCTCTGCAAAGTGTCCGGCTGAGAACTTCTTCATCGCCTCGGAATTGAAGCCGGAAGCCTTTGCCTCCCACAGTCTCAGCACCGATACTGCATCGGAATCATAGCCGGATACGTACATATCATAGGGTATAGCCTTGACAACATTGTAGTTTTCGTGCTTTGCGAGATAGTGACCGTTGTCCCAGTAATCCTTCAGCTCGCCGTCAAAGTGTACATCAACTGTCAGCTCAGGTCTCTTTACCAGCCATACAGCGCCGCCGGGGAGCCAGTCATCAGCCTCCTCTATCTGCATACCCTCCTGTATCTTCTGGCGGAAGATGCCGTACTCGTAAAGGATTGAGTAGCCCATTGCCGGGAATCCTGTTGTAGCAAGACCGTCCAGGTAGCAGGCAGCCAGTCTTCCCAGACCTCCGTTTCCGAGACCTGCGTCAGGCTCGTACTCGAAGATCTTGTCGAGATTTATAGTGTACTCCTTGAGCATGGAACGGAGATCGTCAGCCAGCTCAAGGTTGTAGAGACTTGTTTTCAGAGAGCGTCCCATAAGGAACTCCATTGAAAGGTAGTAGACCTGCTTGCTGCCTACAGACTGAATGTGATTAATGAAGTTCTGCCTCTTCTCACCGAGTATCTCCACAATGATAGATGATATTACCCGATATACCTGCTTGTCAGATGCCTCTTCAGGTGTTACACTGAACATTGCCTGGAGCTTTCTGGGAAAATCTTCCCTGATCTTATCCATTAAGGGGTTGACCTTCTTATTTGCAGCCATACTAAACTCCTTCCGCCGCCTCAGCGACTAATACAATCTGTATAATTTTGATGACATTTCAAGCATCCGCAGCTTTTGGAATACTATGGATCGCCTTGAAATTCTCCAGCCGGTCTTTAAATGTTTTTACCGTCAGTATATAATATATTTTATCACTTTTGCAGAATCCTTGTCAAGTGTATATTTCAACAAATATTTGTCAACGGAATCTACATTATAGAGAATTTGACCTTTTCCGGCTGGAAATGTGTAGAAATCGTCATACAGACCTTTGTATATTTTCACTAAAGAGCAGGAAATACCTCCGCCTGATTATGCACATTGTCCAGTTTCCACATTGGAAAAATTATTCTGAAAAAATCTCAAATATCCTTGAAATTTCTGATATGATATGGTATAATACAAATGTGTAGATTTTCGGCAGGTACTTCCCACGGAAAGACCTGCAAGCAATATAATGCAAAGGACGGATCAATAATGAAGAAAAAGAAAAGATTTTCCCCTCTTAAATTCCTGCTTATTATTATATGTATATTCTTTATCATTATTTCTGCCGGCATAAATGTACTTTTCACATTGAACCCGGTACCGAAGATAGGCAACAGATATATCTATGTAGTTGAGAACAACAATCCCCTGGATCTGGATGTCACAGACGGCGCTGCACTCATCACTATGGAGGCTAAGGATATCAACCTCGCCGCCGGAGACATCGTTATCTGCTACCCTGCCGATACTCCGGACAAGCTGTGCCTGAGAAGCATCAACTCCATCGTGCAGAACGAGAACGGCGACAGAAAGTACCGCACCCGTGATGCCTACCACGAGGACGAGGTGGATTCGATCCCCAAGGAGAAGATCATCGCTGTAGCTACAGGCTATAACGAGAGCCTGGAGCTCGGAAAGTTCATCACCTTCACAAGAAGCGTAAGAGGTATCGTACTTGAACTGATACTTCCCATAATCATCCTGTTTGTTATGATATGCGCACGGGCTTCCGCTGCAAAGAGACGCAAGGAAGAGGAGAACTTCTACGACTTCAACGGTGCTGAGGACAATACGGCTGCCGGAAACAAGGGTGCTGCTGCTCCTCTGTTCGACAATACAGAGAGCATCCAGACCAATGACGAGTTCGAGCGCAAGAAGCAGTCTATAGCTGAGAACTTCAGCCAGAAGAAGGTAAACCCCGATTCTCCTTATCAGAAGGAAAAAGAGCGCACCATGCAGTTCAAGGCTCAGAGGGCATCCGGCAATACCGGAAATATCGCTGCACAGGGCGGTATGGCTTCGGCTGCTGCATCAGCTCCCGTATCGGACAAGATCTCTGAGCCTGTACCGGACTCAGTTAAGGAAGAGGCACTGAGAAAGACTGCCGAGGCTGAGAATACCGGCGTTTACACCTTCAAGCAGAAGAGCGACGATATGATCGTTTATCCCGAGCCCACACCGGTAACTCCCGGACTTGTGGAAAAGACCTCTGTCAGCGAGCTTGCTGCAAAGGCTGCTCCCAAGGCTGAACCGGCAGCTCCTGCCGCAGCTGCTCCCACAGCAGCTCCAAAGAAGGACAGCTCTCCGGATATTTCCGACATTCTCAAGAAAACCGAGACAAACCGCAGGAAGAAGGATACTTCTGCAATGTCTGTAGA